>DNLG01000026.1:58172-74018 GCA_003488525.1 Bacteroidota bacterium
AACAACCCACGTTGGGGTGCTGTTGGTTACCGCTTCTTCCGCGGTCGTCCAATCAATCCGTACATCGTTCCTGGTGGTGAGCTTGTTGAAGTGGTCGCCAAGAACTTCCCACCGAGCGTCGAGATCGTTGACACGCTTCGTAAGTCGGGCTGGAGCGAATCAGACATTAGCCGCTGGTTCTACACCTACCCATCTTACTTCCATGCAGAAGAGTATGACAACAACGCTCTTCCGCTGGCACAGCGTGACCCAAGCAACACGAACGCTCGCTATCTGCAGCAGGACACTGTGAACTATGGCTGGCTTGACTCGGTGTCATATCAGTTCCGTATTCACGTAGTTGATTCGATGCCACGATTCCTGTGGAACCACCGTTCAACTGGAGCTAGCGCGTTTGCAAATGCCGGTATGTGGAAGGGTGACACGACAATCGTTCTCGATCCAACAACGACGGATCCGGATGCATATGACAAGGCCACGCGCACGTACCTTGATACGCTCCGCATGTTCAATACAACGAGCCGCGTAGCACGTCGCTTCGTTCCAGCTCCACAGGCAACACCAAACAACATCCTTGATGAGGTGTACAACAACCCTGCTGGCAGTCAGAACGACACGCTGAACATTCACTTTGTGGCTAACGTGACGGACTCGCTGCGATTCCGCGCTGATATCAACACGGATGATGAGTTCGAGGACCTAGCTGCTATCGATGAGAACCGTGCAGTCGTCAAGCGCCTTGGCGCATGGGACTTCCGCTACGGTCGCACGTCGTATGGCTTCCTCTCCACATCGATCCGTGAAACACCAGCCGACACGTCGCTTGAGACAATCATTCAGGCTCGTCCAAGCTGGATGGCATCACGATTCCTGCGCAAGTACGAAGCCGCTGGTACAGCAGATCAGTTCGCTCAGGACTTCACGACTCGCGGACGTCTCGAAGTCCGTATTGGCCGTGATCTTGCCAACGAGCTGCTGCAGCCAATCAATGACTACGATCCAGGTCGTCCATTCAACGACGACCGTAACACGGACACGGTCATGACGGTTGTTGTTAATGACGGTCACGGTGGTATCAACACACTGACCCGTCGTCTCTTCGTGAACTTCCAGCCAAGCTTGCTTGACGCGACGCTTGCAGATGCCATCGAAGATGAAGACTACAACACGCAGCTCATCGACAGTGCTCGTCGCATCAAGGTCTACGATCCGAACTTTGGTCAGACACAGGCCTTCGAACTGATCTATGCTAGCGAATCACGCGACAGCATCCAGATCGACCCATACTTTGCCGAAGCTGGATTCATCAAGTTCGATGATTCACGAAAGACGACACCTAACTGGTTGAAGATCAATCCTACATCGGGCATCCTTTATGGAACGCCACGTGTAACGGATGTTCCGTATCCAGACACAACCGTTCGTGTGACTGTTCTTGTCACGGACGCTGGTGGTCTTCGCGATATCAGAACCTATAATCTGACTATACGTGCAAAGAATCACAACCCGACACTCCTTCAGTCACCGATCATCCGTTGCGTAGAGGCAGGAAAGCCATACACCGACACGATCCGCGTTACTGACGTTGATCTCCGCCGTACACAGGCAGGCAACGAAGAGCTGACGTTCGAAGTGACGGAACCTTCCGGATCATGGAAGTTCTCACCAGAGAAGCTCGCCAGCCCAATCGCTGACACTCAGCGTGTAGCAATCTCTACAGACAATCTCCAGGGTAACATCGTTGATGGCCGCATCCGTATCGTTGTGATCGTAACAGATCGCCAGGGTGCAAAGGACACGTTGACGTACTCGGTTGCAGTGTCGGATGAGACTCGCTTCTCTGCTACTGTCCGTGTCGAAAACAACCTCGGTGCGTTCCAAAACCTGACGTTCGGTGTTGGCGGTTCAACAATCGCAACGCGCGGTGACGAAGCTACATCGTTCGGAAAGCTTGACTCGAACTACTGCGAGTATGAGCTGCCACCGGTTCCTTACATCGACGTGTTCGATGCACGTTGGACTATTCCTACACGCAATGGTACGATCCGTAACATCCATCCATTCTCGAACTCCGCAGGTCAGTCGATCTATCAAGGTCGCTTCCAAGCGGGTGGTGAGACTGGCCAGAGCTCGAACTACTATCCAGTTCGACTGACATGGTGTAAGGATCAGATCCCTGCGAAGGATGCCAACAACCCAGGTTCGTATTACATCCGTGATGACCAGTCAAACGGTCAACTGTTCGACTTCAACATGAAGACGGGTACAGGAAAGTCCATTCCTAGCGTCCAAAAGCGTGACGGCGTGAACTCCGAGTGTGATACACTTCTCATCAACATCACGTCGATTGAAGGTTTCGTCATCGTGTACGACTTCACATCACCGGTTAATGAGGAAGAGACAGCATCAACGTTTGCTATCACAGGAGTCGCTCCTAATCCATTCGCAGGTACGACAACGATCAGCTTTAACGTGGCTTCGGCTGCTAAGGTTGGAGTCGACATCTATGATGCAGTCGGTACGCGCGTTGCAACTGTCGCTAACGAAGTGTTTGCCGCTGGTAAGCACTCCGTGCAGTGGGATGGAACAATGAACGGTGTCGCACTTGCATCGGGCACATATACTGTTCGCATCAGCGACGGAACGAATACTGCGACGCAGCAAGTCGTAGTGATCCGCTAAAGCTATCCATGGGGCCGGACTTCGGTCCGGCCCCCTACTTAACCGACACGAAAACAAACAAAAGAATAACTTGGAGTCCCTATGAAGAAG
The DNA here is from genome assembly GCA_003488525.1 of Bacteroidota bacterium. Classification (GTDB taxonomy): domain Bacteria; phylum Bacteroidota; class Ignavibacteria; order Kapaibacteriales; family Kapaibacteriaceae; genus UBA10438. The sequence continues at coordinate 60,945 of DNLG01000026.1, forward strand.
CAGGTATTAATTGCCTCGGCGATTGTACTCTGTTCATTCGCGATCGGTGCGGTTGAGGGCGTGGCTCAGCAGATCTTTAATCAGTTCCGCCAGCCCCAGCTCGTTGTAGGATTCCCGTACAGGGATCTTGACAACTGCCCCGGAGTGAGTGCAACGACAATCTCCCCTGCAGACTTTACGCTTCCGCCAACGAACGTCAACGATCTTGACGACGGCTACGCGTTCATTCAGTTCCCTGCCGGTGTTGTGTACAACTATAACGGCACGCTGTACTCGGGTGTGTATGTCAGCATCAATGGTTTCTTGACCTTCGAGCGCACGAAGCTCGTTTCCGCTAAGAACCCGATTGGTCTCTTCATCAACTCGAGCTCATACCCAGATAACGTACTTGCTCCTTTCTGGGGTGACCATCGTTTCCGCACAGCGGCTGATATCGCTGGTGGCTTCATGCCATCAAAGATTTCCTGGGCGTTTGATTTCGATCGCGACGAAAGCTGTCAGATCATCCAGCCAGCTCGTCCGTGCATCATCGTGCAATGGAAAAACCTGAACATCAATACGTCGCCTGTTGCTGTCAACTCATCGGTAGCAAACTTCCAAGCGCGTATCTACATCGGCGGTGCCACGAATAACAACCAGGGTGAAGTTGAATTCGCTTATGGTCAGGTCGGTGGAAACCCGAATACAACAAACACGACGGTCGTTACGCGCGGTGCTACGATCGGTATCAAGGGCAACGGTGGTTTCCCTGGATTCCTCGCTGATTTCTGGAACGGTCTTGTATGGCAGCCAGGTGTGGGCGGTAACACGCGTACGGACTCCACTTCGGTATGGCAGCCGTCAGGCGGTCGTTCAGATGCCCGTATTCGTTTCGGATCGATCGTGTATCTCACGTTCAGTGACTGGGGTTACGGAGATGCTGACACATCTGGTGCAATCAACCAGCGTCACTTCGATCTTCCGCAAAACCGTCGCGTAACGGCTAACGATGCACGAGTCATCATGCGTTCTATCGTTACCAAGCGTCCACTTGACTCGATCTGGAAGCGTCAAGCATACCTTGCTGACGTCAACCATTCAGGTCGTTACTACTTCACAAAGCTTAAGAGAGATTTCTCTGGCGACTCTCTGCAGCCAGGTACGAGCAACATTGTGATTTGGCGTCGCACGATCGACATTGAGCAATTCTTCCCAGGTCAGGGCGTTGGTCCAAACACAAACAAGCAAGTTGTTCGCGTCATGTTCGAAGGCGACGGTCTGTACGGGGCTGACGGTAAGGCACCTGATGTCAGCAGCCTCAATCAGATCTATTACGAGGCAACTGAGTATGACGCAGGTCTGATCATGCGTTATCTCTCGGGTCGTCTCCCATACCTTCCGTGGATCTACGACATCGACACAACCGGACCTGACTTCGGTAAGGTTACGCTGGATAATGTTGCCGACAATGTACGTTTCGGAGCGCCGACCAACGTTGGTGGTGGTCTTGTGCAGGTTCCTGTGTTTCTGAACGGAAACCATGATGGAGCTTTCGGTGTGCGCTTTGGCACGAACTCGGACATCGTCTCTGTAACTCCAGTTGTTGGTGAGTCGAATGTGGTTTCGAGTGACAACGGTACAGATGTCGCTGTCATCGCCGGTAATGGCTCATTCGATGGAAACCAGCCCGTGGCTCTCGTAACGATGAAGGAGTCTGATGTCTTGACCTTCAGCGACGTGCGCTTCAACGAAGCAACAGTTCCTAACCACACGATCCGTATGGTTGAGAACGATGACGCCAATGTGTCGGCATATCCAAATCCGGTGACCTCGACAATGGCTCTTGCTATCAATGCTGAGGTGAGCGGCAATCTTACGGTGCGTGTCTATGACATGTTCGGAAAGATTGTGAATACGGTTTATGACGGCTCAGTATCAGCAGGTGCGTTCAGCACGACGTGGAATACAACCGACATGTCAGGCGTTGCCGTGGCAGCTGGTTCATACATCGTGCGCATCGAAGGTGCCGGCGTGTCGGCGGTGAAGGTTGTCAACGTCGTCCGCTGATAGAAACGTAAACGTTCTCGCGAAAATGATTGTGCAAATGATCGTGCTGGTCGTCGGATTGACGATCAGCACGGTCAACGCACAAGACACACTTCGGATCAACTCGCTGAGAGTGGTCGATGTGTGTTCAGGCGAAAAGAGCTGGTTGATGAGTCTATCACTTGGTTCCATCAACTTCTCGGACAGCCTCGAGTCCTTTGACATTTCAATCGGTTATGATCGATCGATCATTCGTCCTACCGCAGCACTCAAAGAGGGAACTCTTGCAGCGCAGATGTCCAACGGCCCGATACTAAATGTTGTCGTGCCGAACGAGATGAGGATTTACGGGTTCAACATCGCACGATCCGTCGCCGGTAGCCTTCCGTTGTTTGCTGTTACGGGTGATTTTCTTGGAGAATGCAGCTCGGTGGGAACGCTTACGCTACCATTTGAACCTGACTTCAATGGAGAATTCAAGAGAAAGTTCACGGTCCGCCGCCTTGATTCGATCACGGCTATCAACAAGAGGAAGCCAGATGCAACAAGCGGATGTGAGTTTGACGATAAAGCTGTGACGATGAGTGATTCGGAAACTGAAGTCTCAGTGGGATTAAAGCTCACCAAGTTGGACAAGGATTCAACTGCCAGTTACAGAGTCATCTTCTCGTTTGACAGGACTTCAGACTCATCTTTGGTAGAGATCGATTCAATCAATGTTCTTGGGTGTCGTGTTGATAGCATCAGCATTACATCGATAGGTGCGGAAGCTTTCATCTCTGCGGTGGTACAGGACCAGCCCAAGGTTGATGTTGTTGTGCGACGAAGGTCAATGGAAGCATCGGGCAGGATGAAACTTTCAGCTGTTGTAAAAGATGAGTCTCTATGTGGTTGTGTCCTCCCAACGCTGACAGACACCATAGATATTGAGATCGATCGACCGAATGTAAATGTCTCTACATCTACGGATGATGACGCATGTACGATTTCAATTCGCTCTGGCGAAGTAATTGGCATGTGTGTTCATTCGGGGATGAAAACGCTGACACTACGAGACCTAACTGGTCGAGAAGTACAGCGGATCGAAACTGGCAGCCTTCCGGTTGTCATGACGACATCCAACGTGTCTTCTGGCATGTACTTTGTTACGCTTTTGTGTAGTGAAGGCCATGCATCAAATCTGATTCTGAAATGAAAAATCAACTGATCAACTCATCTGAGGAGTGTACTATGAATCGTCGTTATGCTCTGTGGAGCGGCGGTACCAAGTTTGGTGTCGTTGCCCTCCTTGCGGCATTGATCGGACTTGGATCCGTCATGCTCCAGGCACAGAACAAGCCTGAGCTGCCGACGCTCTCGTTGACGGGAGACGGGGCAAGCTGGAACCGCAATGTCTATCCTGATGGTCGTATCTGGTCGTCAAGCCGCGGACCTAATGGAGAGCGCACACTTCTAGTACCTGTGTACGTGAAGAATTGTTGGAGGTCGACTGCGATCTATGAAGCGTTTCCAATCTATAGCTTCAAGTTCAAGGTCCAATTCGATAGCGCCGCTCTTGAATTCATCGGAATTGAAAAGAACGGTCCACTTCGCGGTCCACAGATGACTCCGGTCTCATGTCTTGCCAAGGACTTTGAATTTTCGGTTTCGGTTGCACGCGATACTTCGTATCAGCGAGTGATCGCAGCTCCGATTCAAAACCGTCTTCGCGGCAAGCGCGCGATGATTACGGCCATCTCATCGAAGCCACTCCCACAGACTGGTGACGTGACTCTTCCTTGCGATCAGCGTCCGTACACAGAGCTGGTGTATCTCCGCTTCCGTGTTATTGCCAATACGGCGATCGACCCTGTGAGCGCTCGTACGCCGCTCATCATCACCAATGACACGCTCTACTACAACGACTTTGCCATGGGCAAGCAGATCCCATTCCCTGGTGATCCTGCTCCTGACGAGTATGCAGGTCTTGGTGGTATCGACAACTATTTCGTAGATGCTTTCGGTGTTGATCAAATCCGTGATCCACTTCGTCCATCACGTCGTGGTATGATCTGGCTTGAAGTAACAGACGTTGCTCCACGCCTGTCGTTCACGAACGTTGCAAATCCTGCATTCCGCCTGGCCGATTCCGTGAATGGTTCGCTTGGTTCACAATGGTATGTTGTTGATCCGATCACCGTTGACTACGGAACACCGTATGACGATCAAGCTGGTGGTATCGGAACGCGTGATGTTGACGTCATTAATGCAGTGACTGGTTCACGTGCCTACGACATCATGGTTCAGTCGGACAACAAGTGGCTGAAGTTCAAGTCCTTCACCAAGGGTGGTGGCGGACAGACGGAACTGAACCCATTCCCTAACCCGGTCCGTGAAGGATACATCCAGTACATGGACAAGGGTATCCTTGGAAGTACGGTTGGTGTCGACCCACAAGGTAATGCCACTGTCGGTCAGCGTGACCTTAATCTCCGCATCATTTGCGATCCAAACGAACTGCCAAATGGTGACGAGCAAGAAGTCACAGGCACGTACGTTGGATACCTGACATTCAAGTCGAATTCGCTTGATGTCTCGCCTGTGCGTCTCAAGGTGACATTCATCTACTTCCGCACCCCGTATGAGCCTAACGTGTTTGACGAGAATGAGAACTGGAAGCGTAGCCAAGAGTTCCTTGGACGCGGTATCACACTCCAGGTTCGCAACTCGAACACACCGAATGAGATCACGTATGTAACGTTCGGTGTCGGCAACCGTGCAACAGACAACATTGACACGCTCTTCGGCGAAACCACTTACGCCACTGACATCAACCCAACACAATTTGCAGCTCGCTTCTATCCGAAGGACAACACGGGCAAGCTTCTTGTGCCAAACGGTCTTGGTGATCTCTGGGCAGGTACGGCTCAGCGACCAAAGAGCGCTTCACGTGACATCCGTTCAATCTATTCGGACACGACTCTTGCCTATACCTGTCGCTTCAGCGCCGGTGGAGACTTGAACTATCCGATCGTTGTTGCTTGGAACACAGACGAATTCTCGCCTGGCTCGGAACTCTTCATCCGTGACACGCTGAATGGTTCACGTTTCAACGTCAACATGCGTGCCGGTACAGTACTTGGTGGAACACGCCAGTCATACACGATCCGTGACGCCGATATCAAGTCGTTTGTTATCGAATACACGCTTCCGAAGGTCGCCCGTTTCCCTGTCATCAATAAGGGCTGGAATCTTCTTTCGGTACCTGTCAACCCATCGTCGAGCTACTGGAAGGACATCTTCAAGAACGCACTGAACATCCCAGTTCGTTTCTCGCAGAATACCTACCAGACAAACGAAACAAACCTGAATCCAGGCGTTGGCTACTTCGTAAAGTACAGTGACGAAGTCGACAAGACGATTGCGGGATCACGCATTCGTCTGATCGATGACCTCACCTACACAACGCGTCTGTTCGAAGGTTGGAACACGGTTGGATCTCTCTCGTTCCCAACATCAATCGAAAACCTGTCGATCCTTCCTTACGGAACGGGTTCGCTGCCAACGCGTCTCGGCGATGTCTATGGTTACGTAACGAACCGTGGATATCAGGCAGTGACGGAAATCGAACCAGGTCTTGGTTACTGGATCAAGATCACGGGTCAGGGCTACCTGAAGCTCGGTCTGGCTCCTAAGGCTTCGATCAACACCATGGCTGCCCGTGAAGCAGTTGAGACAAACTCAACACGTATTTCGGTTGCCGATGCATCGAACAATGTTGGAACAGTGTTTGTCGCTCCTTCGGGCATCATTGACAACAAGTCAATGTTCGAACTGCCTCCAACTCCACCACAGGGAATCTTCGACGTTCGCTTTACCTCACAGTCAAGCATCGAAGACGAAAAGAATCCGACGGTGGCGATCCAGGGCGTGACGTTCCCAGTGACCGTCACGATCAACAACCCACGTACAACATACACGGTTGTTAACCCAATCTCTGGTGCCGTTCTTGGAACTGCAGTCGCAGGTCGTCCTAACGTGATCACAATCACCGACGCACGCACACCGTACATCCGTCTTATGGGCGAAGAAGCACAAGCCGGTTCGCTCAACGTCAACGTGACACCAAATCCTGTCAATGGTACAGGTCTTGTTAACGTTGTCGTTCCAGAAGCTGGAACGGTTTCTGTGACGGTATTCGATGCAGTTGGTCAAGCGGTCATGACTCTTGCAAACAACGAGTTCAAGACGGCTGGTGTCTACGGCTTTGAGTTCAACACAGCTGCAATCAGCCAGGGCAACTACATCGTCAAGGCAACAGTGAACGGTGTTTCGACAACGAGCTCGGTTTCCGTTGTCCGCTAATTCATGAGAAATGGAACAAAGAGGGCAGCAGGTAACTGCTGCCCTTTTTTGTTCATTGTAGAAGGTCCTTCAATGAAACTCCATGCTGCGCTCGTCACCATCTTTTTGATGGCTTACACTCTGTCTGCTCAGACAGTGCAGATTCCTCTGTCCTTTGCCAATGTGCTTCCTACCGGTTTGTCTACGTTCTCCTTCTCTGTTGGAGCGCATCCAGCGGCGACAGTCGGCGTCGACACTTCCCTGAAGGAGCAAGAGATTCCTTCTCTACCACCACCGGCTGGTGTGTTTATCGTTTATTCGGTACCACCAACACCTGATTTCATTTGGCTAAGTCCACGCGACATACGACCTCTGAAGATCGGCGAAAAGCAACTCATCACCTATGAGATTGGTGTGACGTGGAATGGTGGTCGTTTAGAGATCGGATGGGGTCAGATGCCAAAGTTTGTAGATAGCGCATACATCACAGACGTTATCACCGACTTTCCGGATAACTTCATCAAACAGAAGCTTCTTCCGGGCGTTGTCTATAGCACTACAAACTCGGCTATCACCAAGCTGAAGGTACTTGTGTGGTATGATGCCACGGAGTTCTCTTCAGTTGATGCGGCATCATTGATTTCACAATTGACCGTCTACCCGAACCCAAGCGATGGTTTTGTTCGCGTTAAGGGGGCTGAGCAGGGATCGACCGTGATTGTGCGCGACATGACGGGGAAAGTCTGCAGCGAAGCAGTTCTTGAATCGTCAGAACATTCCATAGACCTTTCTGCGTGTGGTCCAGGCGTCTATTCGATGTCTATATCCGACCTGCAGGGTCACTATCGGACGAGTATGATCGTCCGCCGTTGATTTAACGAAGACCGAGAACACGATGAGCGAAGAGAACGATCGATCACGTCAGCAGCCAGCTCCGCGTCGCCAGCCTCAGGAACCGCGTCAGCCGCAGGAACCGCGCCAGCCGCAGCAAGCATCACAGCCGCAACAGCAACGCCAGGATACATCCCAGGGCTCTAATCGTCGGCAGGGACAGCAGCAGCGTCGATCTCATCCGCCGCGGCGTTTTGAGCGCCGTGGTCCGGAAATCCACCGACAGGCACACAACCGTATTGCCGGTTCGATTTCTGTCGTGGTCCCTCTTCTGAACGAAGAGGAATCACTCGTAGAACTTTCGAAGCAGCTAGAGACCGTGTTGGAGCGCATTGCCAGAGGACGCTATGAGGTGATCTTCATCGATGATGGCTCGACCGATTCCTCCTATTCGGTGATCCAAGGAATCAACGCATCCAATCCCCGCTTCAAGGCCATTCGTTTTCGCACGAACCACGGTAAGTCGGCTGCTCTGGCAGTTGGCTTTGCCGAGGCGACGGGCGACTTCGTGATCACCATGGATGCTGATCTTCAGGATGACCCCAATGAGATACCTGGAATGATCGCTAAGCTCGAAGAAGGGTACGATCTCGTTTCAGGCTGGAAGCGCAAACGGTATGACCCGTGGCATAAGACTTTTCCGTCAAAGCTCTTCAACGCCGTGACATCGAAGATGAGCGGGCTGAAGCTTCATGACTTCAACTGTGGCCTTAAAGCGTATCGTGGCGATGTTGTTAAAACCGTTCAGGTCTATGGCGAGATGCACCGGTACATCCCGGCTCTTGCTCACTGGGAGGGATTCCGTGTAACGGAAATGCCCGTTCAACATCGTGCGCGTCAATTCGGCGTGTCCAAGTTTGGAATGAGTCGCTTTCTGAAGGGCTACCTGGACCTGCTGACGGTGATGTTCACCACACGGTATGTGAAACGCCCCCTGCACTTCTTCGGAGCACTTGGAACATTGTTTGCCTTGATCGGCTTCAGCGTAGACATGTACCTGGCCATTGAGAAGTGGGCATTTGACATCCCGTTAAGTCAGCGTCCGTACTCACTGCTTTTCGGCATCGCCATGATCATCGTTGGGGTGCAGCTGATCTCCATCGGTCTGATCGGTGAGCTCATCGTGAAGAACAATCTGAGTGAACAGCGCTTCAGTATACGAGAGAGACTGTCGTAACATTGCCGCAGTAGAGTTGTTTCTAACGGCATAACACCGCTTGAGCCAAACACATGAACCGATCGATTCTCATCGTCAGCATTGCTCTGTCTGCGATCCTTTCCACAGCGGTCGATGCACAGATCCGATTCCGCATTGCCACTGGCCTATCGACCGACTGGATCACCAACGACAATCCCGCCGTCTATCAGCTTTCCGGCTCGCCGGATACCAGCAACCCTGACCGGCCATATGGTGGATCTTTTGATGGAGCACAAGTTGGATGGGGCTTGCGGGGCTATGTCGATCTCGACAAGCAGAAAACCTTTCGAATCCCGGTCGGGGTCGACCTCTTTCTGTATCGCGGCACGCAGAGCATCAAGGGCATCGGATATGACTTCCGAGTTGACCATAGCACCGATCTTGTGTCAGCCTTCACAGGCTTCGAATGGTCTTTCGTTGAGTTTCCCCTTGCGTTTGCCCGCGCCTATGTAGGCGCCGAAGCACGTTTCCTTTTCGTGGGCGAAAACACGATCACCAACACCGGACGCACCTTCGTTGACGGAAACTGGATCAGCACGCAGGATCAATACACTGGCAAACCCTCGGCCTTCCGCATGGGTGCTATGGCGCGATTTGGCATCGAGGGTGAGATCTATTACCCCGTATTCCTTAACACGAGCGTCGGCTACGGAGTGATGAATCTGGTCGGCCGCGACGACCGTCCAACGTGGAAAGAGGGAAGGGGCGAACTTCTTACGGCGCGTCCGCTGAACGAGCCGAAAGAGGGAATGCTGTATCACCTGAACTTCTCGTTCATGGTCCAGGTGCGGCTGTAAAGTAAGCCCCCTACGCGTAGAAGGTCTTTTCGAACGCGCCCTGCTCGGGTTTGTTGAGGATGATCCGCCAGATAATGCCGCGGATAAACCCACTACCGTATCCAAGAAGCTGCACATATGCGGCAACGACACACCGCAGACCCAATAAGGGATTACGGTACTTGAATGAGCTCTCAACAAAGAGAGCAACCGTATAGAGCGCAGGTAGCAACAGAGCCAGCGACCCAATGGGCTGAGTAAGCGCCGCAACGACGGACATCACGAGATAGGTTGTAAATCCGGCAGGAAAGAAGTGCGTCACCTTGAGCGTGTGCGGATGACGAAGAGTGATGTTGATACGGGCAATGCCACTGTTGTGAACTTGCTTGAAGAACTTCTTGAAGTCCGTCCGCCGCTTGTGATACACCCAGGCATCCGGGATGAGCGCCACACGGTAACCACGTGACATCATGCGAATGCTGAACTCGACGTCCTCGCCGAAGCGCATTCCCGAGAACCCCTCCGTGTCGTTGAACACATCACGGGTGATACCCATGTTGAACGAGCGTGGGTGAAATGCGCCCCCTACTCGCACCTTTGCGCCGCGGATTCCTCCTGTGGTTAGCAGTGACGTCATGGAGTAGCTGATGGCTTTCTGCGTTGGCGTGAAGGAGGCATGCTCGCGATCCGGGCCACCAAAGGCATCAAGACCGTCACGCACAACCGCCGTGTCGATCGCCTGCAGGTAGTCGTCGGGGACCGTGCAGTCTGAGTCGAGAAAGATGAAGATATCCCCTGATGCCCGGCGGCAACCGTAGTTCCGCGACGGACCGGGTCCGCTGTTGGGCTTGACGTAATACGACAACCTCAACTGGGAAGCAAAAGCATCACAGACGTCCTTCGAGGTCAGCGTCGAACCGTCCTCAACGATCACCACCTCAAAGTCGCGAAACGTCTGACGGGTGAGCGTCTCAAGCAGTTCCCGAAGCTCATCCGGACGGTTGTAGACCGCAACGATAATGGAGTACTTCATGCGTGGGCGCAAAGATACGCCCCCTGCCCGTGCTATTTTTGACGCACAATGACCCACACCGATCCTGTGCTGGCAGTAGCGGGAATGGACCTGCATCCGCGGACCATTCGCAATGTGCGCATGCAATACCGCCTGGCGGAGCACACGCTCATACCATGGCTTTTGAAACTTGGCGCACTGCCGGCACATCCGGCCGTGTGCGAGATCGGTTGTGCTGAAGGGGGCGTACTGGCGGCCTTTGTAGACCGTGGTGCGGTGAATGCGCTCGGGACGGATATTCAAGCACCACTGCTTGATCTGGTGAGTCGGCCTGTCTGGACCTCGCTGGGATACGACATCACCTTTACGCACCATGACGTGATCTACGATGATGTACCGGAGTCGTGGCGGAGTGCATTCGATGTTGTTCTTCTGCGCGACGTGATCGAACATCTCGATGATGCGGGTATTGCACTGAAGAACATCGCACGTCTGCTCAAACCCGGCGGCGTGGTCGTGGTGACGTTTCCTCCGTACACATCGCCGTTTGGTGGACATCAGCAGCTGCTTGGCACGGCTGTCGGATCTCTGCCCTTTGTGCACTTGTTGCCGTGGCCATTGTTCCGTCGCATCATCAATGCCGGTGATCCGGTCAATCACGAAGAACTCGAACGTCTGCACACCATTCGCTGTTCGGCCGATAAAGTAGCCGACGCATCACGTCGTGCCGGACTTACGATTCTCGATGAGCGATACTTCGCTCTGCGTCCGGTCTTCCGCTGGAAGTATCAGCGCAACATCCCCAGCTTCGAGGTCACCTCCTGGCGCTGGTTTCCGCCTGTAAAGCCCCTTGCCATGGAAGTGGCATTCGTTCTCCAGTTGCCCGCATGAAAAACGTCCTGGTCATCGCCTACCACTTCCCACCCGGCGGTGGTCCGGGAGTGCAGCGCGTGCTGAAGCACGTGACTTACCTGCGGGAGACCGGCTGGCAACCGATCGTGCTGACCGTGGAGAATGGTGATTTCCCGGCACGGGACGAGTCGCTGCTGTCGAAGATCCCGTCCGACGTAACAGTGGTCCGCGTGCCAATCCTCGAACCCTACTCGCTCTATCGACGATTCATGGGCGGGAAGGGGGCTGCCATCGACGTCAACGTGAACAAATCCGGTGCACAGCGAACCGGATGGAAGGAGCGGCTCGCCGAGTTTGTGCGTGCCACGTTCTTCATCCCCGATGCCCGCGTCGGATGGCTGCTTACGGCCGTCAAACAGGGCGAGGAGCTCATCCGACGGTACAATATCAAGGCCATCTACAGCTCGTCACCCCCGTATACCTGTGCTCTCATCGCACGGGCACTGAAGCGCCGAACCGGACTGTCCTGGATCGCCGGATTCCGGGATCCGTGGACGCAGTTTCTGACAACGCCTGACAGGTGGTTTCTACCGGCCATGATCGACCGGTCTCTGGAACGGTCGGTGTTTGAAGAGGCCGACGCCGTTGAGTGCGCGTGGACGGGTATCATCGACGATGCCATTCGAAAGTATCCGCACCTGCCCCCTGACAAGTTTCACCATGTGCCGAATGGGTATGATGCCTCCGATTTTCCGAAGGTATCCTACGTGCGTAATGACCGCTTTACGATCACCTATACGGGTTCGATGTACGGACGGCGCACGCCGAAAGAGTTTCTCAAGGCACTCGATCTGCTGAAGGGGCGCGGCGTACTGGGTCCAGATGACGTGCACCTGCGCTTTGTGGGTCGGTTCGGAGACGAGGTCCACGCCATGCTCGATACGTCTGCTTTCGCCCCCTGCATCGAGAGGATCGGATATGTAACGCATCAGCAGAGTGTGGGCTTTCTGATGCAGAGTGAAGCATCGCTGCTGATCGTTGACGATGCAAAGGAGAGCGCAGAGATCGTTCCGGGCAAGGTCTACGAGTACCTCGGTGTTGGACGTCCGGTGATCGCCGTTGCACCACGAGGAAGTGCCATTGATCGTCTTCTGCGCCAGACCGAGGCAGGGCACAGCGCTCCGGCAGAAGAGATTGAGGAACTGGCCTCGATCATCGAGTCCTATTTTGTGCGCTGGCAAAGGGGCGAGCAGATCCTCTCACCAAACACAACTGAAGTACTCAAGTACGAACGTCGAACAGCCGCCCATCAACTGGCCCACCTTTTGCATACGCTTACACCATGAATGCACGAAACATCATCGCAATCCTCCTTGCCCTTGGCGTCGGCTACGTGCTGTGGGTTGTCCTGAAGTGGGTCCTGGGGCTGATCTTCACGGTCACCTTCGCCCTTATTCAGGTCATTGCTGTGGCTGTCATCGCCCTGCCGCTCTACTTCCTCATCCGAAACCGTCTCAAGTCCTGACCATGAAGCATATTCTTCTGATCCTCGGGGTTGCCGCATTGCTGTCTTCGGCGCGTGCGCAGGAACAGCCGCCCCCTACACCACTGGCCGTTGATCTGACGCGCTCAATCATGAAGAGCGTGTTCGAGAGCAACGCGGTTCCGTTCGTTCAGCCAATGGTCACCACGATCAACGCCACGTCGAACGCCCGCTTCTTTACAACTGCCTACGTTCCGGAAAAGGTCGACAAGCCCTACTTCCGCGTCAGCGTCAACGGTATGGCGGGCATCATCTCGGAACAGCAGAAGTGGTTTGACCCAAGCCTTGACTTGGGACCGCGGGAAAATCTCTACGATGCACTTGTCAAGCACGGAACATCCACCGGTGGCGTGTACAAGATCGGTCCACTCTACTCGGATACGCTCGGTCTGGCATCGGTGTTCATGCGTGAACTTCTGCGCGATGCCCTTGCGGCCGGATACTTCGGCATTCC
>DNLG01000026.1:74363-78960 GCA_003488525.1 Bacteroidota bacterium
TCTCTGTACGGTACGGAGCTGCTGCTGCGTTTTGTTCCGCCGGTGCGGTTCAGCGAGAACGTTGGTGACTTCTCATTCTGGGGTGTGGGTCTTAAGCACAGCCTGTCACAGTACTTCCCGGAACGGTGGTTTGACCTGTCCGTGCAGGGTGTGTATCAGGGAACATCGCTGACCAACACCATCGGACTGACGGAGTCGAAGCTCAGTGCAAATGCAACGATCCGCAGCTTCAGCGTTCAGGCCGGAAAGAGACTCTGGGATGTGATCGATATCTACGGCGCGTATGCCTACGAGCATATCGACGTTACCTCGTCCTATACCTACGTGCTGCCGCATGAGACGCAGGTTCAGCTTGGACTTCTTCCTCTTGACCCACCGGGCGGGAAGTCTGAGCCAACCCCCGAGCGTCCGGGCGACACGAAGCCACAGACCTCAACGGTGCTGGCCGAGGATCTCAACCACAAGTTCATCTTCGGATTCAGTGCCAACTACGGTCCGGTGCGTGCCGCGCTCGACGTGAACATCGGCAACTTCAACATCGTCACCTTTGCGCTGGCCTACACATTCAATGAGCCAGAGTGATGCGTCGCCCTTTTCGCGACACCAGACCATCACGCTCGAGCACACCGTACAGATCCTGTAGCCACTGATGTTCGTCATCGGTGGCATCGCTGCCCAGCACTGTGGTGGACAGTGCCGACAGCGTCATACCGGATGCGCCGGCCTGACGCAGCACATCAACAACACGTCCGCGCCATAGCCGACGAGGCTCGCCTCTGAAGATCGGCTCGGGTCTGCGCAGGCGCACGGTCTCATGCATCGTTCCGGAAGACGGACAGAGCTCCGACAGGGGGCAGGCAGAGCACTTTGGACGTCGTGCCGTACAGATGGTTGCCCCGAGATCCATCACGGCGTGATGCCAGGCTGACGGTGCATCGCGTGGAATGATCCGCTCGGCCAGAGCGATGAGTTCCGGCTCCGGGGCAACATCGGTGGTTGTTGCCTGCGCACGAAGCCATCGTGAATACACGCGCCGGACGTTCACATCCAGCACAACCGTCCACACATCGTAGGCAAAGCATGCGATGGCTGCTGACGTGTACGGTCCGACCCCGGGCAGTGAGCGAAGCACGTGAGGCGTTGACGGAACAACGCCGCCGTGGTGCTCGACGATCGCCCGAGCTGCATCACGCAGGCGCAGGGCGCGCGAGTTGTACCCGAGCCCCTTCCAGCGTAGCACGACGTCAGCATTTGATGCTGACGCAAGCGTGTGAATGCTGGGAAACATTTCCAAAAACGGCGGCAGAAGTTCCGCCACCCGCGATGCCTGGGTCTGCTGAAGCATCGTTTCCGATACCAGTACCATGTATGGGTCAACGCGACCGCTTCGCCATGGAAATGAACGGGCATGCACACGATACCATTCCAGGAGCTGTAATGCGATTTCCATACGTAGATTCGGAGATGATTCCGTCAGCAGTACCATCAGAGGTTCTTGAGCGTGCAGTGTCGGCAGCGACCGAGGTTCGTCGCCATGCCTACGCCCCCTACTCCAAGTTTCTGGTGGGTGCTGCCGTTGTGGACGCCGACGGTGGCATACACGTTGGCTGCAACGTTGAGAATGCAAGCTACGGACTCACAAACTGTGCCGAGCGCGCCGCTGTCGCGGCGGCAACTGCGGTCGGACGTCGGGATATCGTGCTGTGCGTGGTGGTGACCGATACGCCCACGGCAGCCTCGCCATGTGGTGCGTGCCGTCAGGTGCTGAGTGAATGCAATCCGACGATGGATGTGCTCTGCACGACGTTGGAGCACGCAGACGTGTGGCACCGTCTGGATGCGCTCCTGCCGCATGCATTTGGACCGGACTCATTGTAATTCACGTTGACGGTTTTTCAGGAGTCACGTACGACCATGAACAACGATAGCAACCGCCGGATGTGGATGACGGTGCTCGTATCAGGGCTCGGGTATTTTGTTGATATCTACGATCTGATCCTGTTCTCGATCGTACGCCCCGAGTCGCTAAAGGCCATCGGGCTGACGACGCAGGCAGAGATCATCGGCGCAAGTGAGATCATCCTCAACGCTCAGATGATCGGCATGCTCATCGGGGGCATCATTTTCGGACTTCTGGCCGATAAGCGCGGACGTCTCAGTGTGCTTATGGGCAGTATCCTCATGTATTCGCTCATGAACATCGCCAACGCCTTTGTCTCCAGCGTTGAGATGTATGCCGTGTTCCGCTTCTTCTCCGGTATCGGACTTGCAGGGGAGCTCGGCGTTGCCGTTACCCTCGTGAGCGAGGTCATGCCGATCAGAACGCGCGGTTACGGAACGACCATTGTTGCATCGATGGGTATTCTTGGTGCTGTGGGTGCATATGCCGTTCATCAGTTCACGGACTGGCGCACGGCCTTCGTGGTGGGTGGACTGATGGGTCTGGCTTTGCTCGCTCTGCGCGTGCAGGTGCACGAGTCAGGCATGTTCAGGCGACTCGAAGACAAACCCGTTTCCCGGGGCAACCTTAGCATGCTTTTTACGCGCAGGCGTCTGCCGGCCTACCTCAGCAGCGTAGCTATCGGACTCCCCATCTGGTACGTCATCGGCATTCTCGTGACCTTTGCGCCGGAGTTCACCCTCGAGTCAGGGGGCTCGGCAGACGTCGTGGCGGGTCAGGCCGTGATGTGGTGCTACGTGGGCCTGGCTGCCGGAGACCTTGTCAGCGGACTCATCAGTCAGCTGCTCAAAAGCCGACGCCGCACAGTACTGGTGTTTCTCGTCCTGACGGTTGCCGCCGTTGCCTGGTACCTTACCACCCCGGGTCGTAGCGCCGGAATGACGTACCTGCAGACCGGTCTTCTGGGATTTGCCGTCGGCTACTGGGCGGTGTTTGTGACCACCGCTGCCGAACAGTTCGGAACCAATCTCCGGGCCACCGTTGCTACTACGGTTCCTAATCTCGTGCGCGGCGCGCTGTTCCCGGCGATGATCGCCTTTACCACGCTCCGGCAGGGATCGGCACACATCATTAGCGGTCAGCCCCTTATCAGTTCAGCCATCGTGGTCGGAACCATTGCGCTGGTTGTGGCCTTTATCGGACTCATGACGATGAAGGAGACGTATGGCAAGGACCTGGACTACGTGGAAGAATACCACATCGGATGATCGCGTGGCGGGTGCGTGGTAACTTTGCCGCCATGACGCACTCTGAGCGAATCATCATTCTCGACTTTGGGTCGCAGTACACACAGATCATCGCACGCAAAGTGCGCGAATCAGGCGTGTATGCCGAGATCCATCCCTATTCCATCACCCAAGATGCCCTGACCGCACTCGCGCCCAAGGGCATAATCCTTTCGGGCGGCCCGTCAAGTGTGTACGCGGAAGGTGCACCGATCCCGAGCGTGGATGTGTTCGCACAGGGAGTTCCGGTGCTGGGCATCTGCTACGGTCTGCAGCTGATCGCGCATCAACTGGGTGGCTCGGTGGATAAAGCAGCGCGACGTGAGTTTGGTCGCGCGATGCTGACTATCGACGACTTCGGTGATCTTTTCAAGGGGCTTGATACATCCACACAGGTGTGGATGAGTCATGGCGATCACTGCACCTCAATGCCGACGGGCTTCGAGCGCATCGCTCACACGGAGAACGCCGAGATCTGCGCCATCCGTAATCGTGAGCGGCGCATCTGGGGTGTGCAGTTTCATCCCGAGGTGCATCACAGCGTCGACGGGAAGACCATCCTGAAGAACTTCGTCATTGACATTTGCGGATGTTCTCCCACGTGGAATGCAACATCATTCATCGACAATGCGGTTGCGGAGATCCGCCAGCGCGTTGGCAGTGGTGGCGTTATCTGCGCGCTCAGCGGCGGCGTGGACTCCACAGTGGCGGCAGTGCTGCTTCACAAGGCTATCGGCGATCAGCTGCACTGCATACACATCGACAGTGGCGTGATGCGCCTGGGAGAGAGTGCGAACATCATCGAGATGTTCCGCACGCACTTCAACATGAGCGTCGATCTCGTCGATGGTTCCGAACTGTTTCTGTCGCGACTCGACAGTGTGAGTGATCCCGAGCGCAAGCGCAAGATCATCGGCAACACGTTCATTGATCTCTTTGAAGTTGAGGCCAAGAAGTTCTCTGATGCAAAGTTCCTTGCTCAGGGAACGCTCTATCCCGACGTGATCGAATCCGTCAGCACCAAAGGTCCGTCCGCAACCATCAAGACACACCACAACGTTGGTGGTCTGCCCGAAACGATGAATCTGCAGCTGATCGAGCCATTCCGTGAGCTCTTTAAGGACGAGGTGCGAGCCGTTGGACGCGAGCTTGGCATTCCGTCCTGGTTCATTGAACGGCATCCGTTTCCCGGACCCGGCCTTGCGATCCGCATTCCGGGGGCGATCACACGCGAGAAGCTCGACGTGCTACGTCAGGCCGATGAGATCTATCTCCACGAGATCCGGCAGGCCGGACTCTACAACGAGATCTGGCAGGCCTTTGCTGTTCTTCTACCGGTACAGACGGTGGGCGTCATGGGCGATGAGCGCACCTACGAACACGTCTGTGCCATCCGTGCCGTGACCAGTAC
>DNLG01000078.1:0-2421 GCA_003488525.1 Bacteroidota bacterium
GTCCTTCGCTGCGCCGGGCGCGTTCGACGGCATCGAGACTCGTAGCATAGACCAGCTCATCGTCGGTTCCGTCGATCGTTACACCATGCATGCCTTAGCCGCGCGCCCGATCACTCAAGTGCTCGCAGGCAAACTCGAGCGAATTCGGTGTCGAGTATGCATACTGGTTGTTTTCAATGATCAGGATCAGCGGCAGCTTGTGTACCGAGGCAAAGTTCAGTGCCTCGTGTACTTCCCCGACCTGGGCGCCGCCATCACCGATGTAGGTCATCGACACGGTGGTGATTCCACGCATGGCATCGGCCATCGAGAATCCGGCAGCCACGGGAATCATCGCACCAAGATGCGAGACGTTGCCATAGATGCGCAGGGCAGGATCGGCATAATGTCCGGTACCATCTGTGCCGCGCATCTGACTTCCCTCGCGGGCAAGATGATTGATCATCAACTGATCGAGCGACTGACCAAAGACGAAGTGTCCACCGATGTTTCTGTGCATCGGGAACAGCACGTCGCGTGTCCGGTCAAGCGCCATCGCGCTGCCGACGCTGACGGCTTCATTGCCGAGCTGCGAATAGACTCCGCCAAAGGCCTTCCCCTGACGGTAGAGTCGAAGCATTGCCGTGTCGAACTCACGGGCCATGAGCATGTATCGCAGCATCTGACTGCGCAGCGGACCCGGAACTGACTGTTCTTTCTTACGTGCCATGATCAGGTGTGAAGTGAGCAAAGAGGACAAAAATACGCAAGCCCCCTGCAGCCGAAGCTATCAGGGGGCGTGCAGAGCGCATCGTGCTGGGGCACGATCTTACTTCTTCTTGTGCTTCTTGACGTCGGCTACCGTCACGATCGGACCGGAGTTGCCAAAACTGTTGTATACGTAGGTGACCACGGAAGCGATGTCCTCGTCGGTATACTTCTTTGGCAGCGGAGCCATTACACCATTGTACTCTTTACCGTTGACCTTGATCTTGCCACTCTTTCCGTTGACAATTTCCTTGATGATCTGCGGCATGGGCGTATTCTTCAGATAATCGCTCTTGGCAAGCGGCGGATAAACAGCCCCAAGTCCCTGTCCATTGGCCTGATGACATGTCTTGCAATACTCGGTGTAGACCTGCTGACCGCGCGCCATCAATTTTGCCTTGTCATTGGCCATCGATGCCTGTGCGGCAAAAACCAGAGCGATGACGGCGAAAACCATGAACCTGTTCATACCTGCCTGCTTCCCTGAAGAATGATTGTACATTGAACGGCACAAATATCGGACATCGTTGTCTGAAATACAAGAGTGCGCATCGGAGTGTCCTCAAACGGATCGCATTCATTTTCCACAGCAACCATTATGGACGTGCGCGCCATCCGATGCAATGAGCTTCGGTGACACGTACGGCACGTCTAACGACAGCCCCCTGAGCAAGACGACCATTCCTACTGCAAGCATCACATAAGCCAGCGTGGTTTGCAGACGCGGCTGCCAGGCCGTGGCAAGACGACGAAGGAGATTGCCGATGCCTATGAGTGCCGGCAGAGTGACAATTCCGAACGATGCCAGAAAGATCATACGAAGCGGCAGGTCCGGAATGGTTGCCGACGCGATAACGGCCGACAATGAAACCCCGCATGGCAGTAGCCCGTTTACGATGCCCATGACCAGTGGCCGAGCAACTGGGAGTTTTGCCGACGTGCGTGTGATATGCACACCCACGCGACGCATCACACGCGCAAGCGGGCCAGGCACGCCTACATGTCCGCCAAAAATCTGCACGACAGCCAGGAGCAGTAACAGCGAACCGGATACGATCGAAACCGTTGATCCGAGAACGACGATTCGCAGTGCATCACTGGCAGCGCCCACAAGCAGGCCAAGGATAACGTAGGTAGAGATCCGGCCGATGTGATGCAGGACAAGGGCATTGCTTGCGGCAGAGCCCTGTTCGTTTCTGCCGACGAAGATGCTCATAAGTGGACCGCACATGCCAACGCAGTGAAGCCACGATGCGAGGCCGAGAGATGCGCCGGCGACCAGGACTTCGATCACGACTTCACCCGAACTACGGTATCGATCTGCAGGTCTTTCGACTGTGAGGTCCACCGCACTTCGAGACGCCACACTCCCGGCTTCAGGGCATCAGTCACCACCACGTAGCCACGTTCATCGGGCGCACGCAGAACCATTTCGCGATCGAGTGCCGGATCATCGGCACGACGAAACCGGAAGACCACATCACCGTCGACGCGTAGCTCCCGTGATGACAGGATGCGCAGCGAATCACCGTCATGTATGACACGGGCACCCAATGAGTAAGCGCGATATCGCGCAGCGGAGACCTCATCATGGCGCAGAGCATCCTCGTAGTAGTGCTCGCTGGTAAGATCGACACGCTGCGTCATGGCAAAGCCGACGAAGGCCAGCGTGCC
>DNLG01000078.1:2610-39944 GCA_003488525.1 Bacteroidota bacterium
TGACTTGCTCATGCTTGTGCTCTAAAGTTAGGGTCCGACAAAAGATGTCTTCAATGACTGCACACCATCAGGTGTTTCGACATCGACAATGACCTGCATAGCCCCCTTTTCATGGAACTCTACATGGTCATCACGGTGGCTTTCTCTGCCGTCCTCCGATGCCGATTGCATCGTCAGGATAAACCGTGCGTTCACGATCTGCTCGCCCCGTAGAACACTCGGCAAGCCTAGTGACTGCAGACGCATTCCACGGGGCTCGCGCACGCGGATCGAGACCGGCATCTTCTTGCTGGTCTTGTTGATGAGCCGAACCTGATAAAAGTTGGCAAGGCCCTGAGGCGTCTGCACCCATGTACTGCCGGCTTGACGAAGGATAACAACATCGAGCGACGAGCGCATTGCAAACAGAGTTACGACCGTGCACATAAGCACAAGCCAGACGATTCCGTAGGCAACGATGCGACGGGTAAGAAACGACTGGCGTTTGCCACTGCGGATGGACGTCAAACTGTCGTAGCGGATAAGTCCGCGATCAAGCCCGACCTTATCCATGACCTCGTCACAGGCATCGATGCAGGCCGTGCAACCGACGCACTCAAGTTGAATGCCATTTCGGATGTCGATACCTGTGGGACAGACCGTCACGCACTGATGGCAGTCGAGGCAGTCACCCGATCCGGCAGGACGTGCAAATGTCTGGCCGCTTGCCAGTGCCGCTCGCTGAGCCGCAACATCCTCACGCGACCATTTCGTGCGGTCCTCACCGCGGACATGATCGTACGAGACGGTAACGGTTTTGTCATCGACCAGCGCCGACATATACCGGCCGTAAGGACAGGCGATCAGACAGGCCTGCTCACGGAACCGGTAAAAGACCATGAAGAACACGCCAGTGAAGAAGACCAATCCACCAAACAGCTCGACGTGTGCCATCGGGCCGTCGGCGATATATCTCAGCAGAACATCGCTGGAGATCACATACGACAGGAATGTGTTGGCGATAACAAAACTCAACGCGAAGAAGATCACGAACTTGCCCCCTGTCCGCATGATGCGATCGGCATTCCACGGTCCGGCATGACGCCTGGCCTGCTCCACCGGTGATCCCTCAACCAGCCATTCGATTTTGCGGAAGACCATTTCCATGAAGACCGTCTGCGGGCATAACCAGCCGCACCAGATACGTCCCAGACTTGCCGTGGCGATCACAAACGTCACGATGGTGGTCAGGAACATCAACGTCACAAGGTAGAAGTCACTCGGCCAGAAAGGAAAGCCGAAGAACACGAACTTTCGATCGATGATGTTCAGCAGCATGAACTGATGACCATCGACTTTCACGTACGGGGCGAGCATAAGGAATGCCAGCAGCACCACGCTGACGATGTTACGCCAGCGCGTGTAACGTCCACGCGGCTTGCGCGCATAGATCCACCGTCGGCGTCCGTCGGGACGGATACTGGCCAGTTCGGCACGAAAACGCTCGTGATCGTCGATGGTCGATATGTCGATGATTGCCATGATTCAGTCAATGTTGTTGCCGATGATCACTGCGCCGGCTGGCTGCTGCAGAGAACTTCCCGACCCTCTTCGATCGGCTTCGGGTCAGGTGGGTTGGTGCCACGCTTGGAAATGATGTACGAGGCCACCTGCATCAGCTCGCGATCGGAAAGTTTGTTACCGCTACCATAAGCAAGCATGCCCTTCTCGGGGAAGCCAGTCGTGATGCTGGCAACGATCTCCTCCAGGGAACAGCCGTGAATCCAATGATCGTCGGTCAGATTAGGACCGACCTGCCCGCCCATGTCCTCGCGATGGCATGTATAGCAGAGGCTGTTCGTACCATTGAAGATCTCGGCCCCCTTGGCCAGAGACTGTGCATCGGTCAGCAGAACGAGCGGTTCTTTCTTGGACTTCGGCGCATTGGCCATCATCACTTCCGCCTCTTTGATCTGCGCATCATACTCAGCCTGGGACGACCGCGGACCATACCAGAGGATGTTCCAATCGGGACCGGAGTAGATGTGGTAGTAGTACATGTACACCACGCTCATCACGATCGTGAAGTAGAATCCATAGAGCCACCAGCGAGGAAGATTGTTGTCCAGCTCGCGGATGCCATCGGCCTCGTGATCGAGAAGTTTTTCGTCGGTATTCTGATGTTCCTGTGACATGACATTACTCTCCGGATGAAGATGGTGAAGGTGCGGGGCCGGCGGGCTGACCATCGTCGAGCACCGCCGATGAGAGGCGCTGGAGTCGATTGTTGTCAACGAGCACAAACCAGATCATCAATGCGCTGAAGAAGCCGAAGAACAGCACCAGAGCAATGATCGGGTACCATTCGATTCCTGGGATACTTGTCAGAACGTTCTTATACATGGCAACCTCACTTCATCGACGCCGTTGCCGGCGCCTTCTTGATGTCTGTACCGAGCCGCTGCAGGTAGGCGATCAAGGCGATGATCTCTCTGTCGGCGTTCACATCTTCAATTCCACTCGAGCGCAATGATTCGGCGATCAGCTCGGCCTGACCCCGAAGATCGTCTACGGCCTTGAGAGCGAACCCCTCTGCGTATGGAACGCCAAGCTTCTGCATTGTCAGGATCTTGCCTTCCGTATGGCGCAGATCAAGCTTGTCGCTGTAGAGCCACGGATAGGTCGGCATGATCGACCCGGGTGATGTCGAGCGAGGATCAAGCATGTGCTTGAAGTGCCACGCATCGGGACGCTTTCCACCCTCACGATGAAGGTCCGGACCGGTTCGCTTCGATCCCCACTGGAACGGGCGATCATAGACAAACTCACCTGGCTTGGAGTACTCGCCGTAGCGCTCGGTTTCCGAGCGAAACGGACGGATCATCTGTGAATGGCAGGTATAGCAGCCTTCACGGACGTAGATGTCCCGACCCTCAAGCTCAAGGGGCGTATACGGCGTCACGGTCGAGATCGTCGGAATATTCGATTGAACCAGAGCCGTAGGGATAAACTCCACCACGCCCCCTATCAGGATGGCAATGAACACGTACACGGCAAAGCGAACCGGACGTCCCTCCAGCACGCGGTGCCAGTATTCCTTTGTTTCGGGGGCATGAGACGTCTCAACGGCTGCAACGTGAACCTCTTCATTGGCCAGTAGCGATCCGCTCTTGGCCGTCTTGTAGAGATTCCATACGCCGACGCAGGCGCCGACCAGATATAGGGTTCCGCCGATCGACCGCATGATATACAGCGGAATCAGCTGCGTGACGGTGTCGAGGAAGTTCGTGTACTGCAGCGTTCCATCGGGAAGGAACTGCTTCCACATAAGCGACTGCGTGATCCCGCCGAAGTACATCGGAATTGCGTAGATCACCACGCCCAGCGTCATGAGCCAGAAGTGCGTGTTGGCCTGCGAAACGGAATGCAGCTTGGTCTGATAGATCCGCGGAATGATATAGTACAGCATCGCAAAGGTCAGTCCGCCATTCCAGAGCAGAGCGCCAAGATGGACGTGTCCGATGATGTAGTCCGTATAGTGCGTCAGAGCATTGATGTTCTTGAGCGACATCATCGGCCCTTCGAAGGTGGACATGCCGTAAGCCGTGATGCCGACAACAAGAAACTTCAAAACCGGGTCAATACGGACCTTGTCCCATGCGCCGCGCAGCGTCAGCAATCCATTGACCATACCGCCCCACGACGGCGCGATGAGCATGACAGAAAACACCACACCCAACGACTGGGCCCAGTCCGGAAGTGCCGTATAGAGCAGGTGATGCGGACCTGCCCATATGTACAGGAAGATCAGGGCCCAGAAGTGGATGATGGAGAGTCGATAGGAGAAGACCGGCCGGCCGGAGGCCTTCGGTATGAAGTAGTACATGATGCCGAGAAATGGCGTCGTCAGGAAGAACGCAACGGCGTTATGTCCATACCACCACTGCACAAGCGCATCCTGTACGCCGGCATACATCGAATAGCTCTTCAGCAGATGCACCGGCAGAGCCAGTGAGTTGACCACGTGAAGCAGAGCCACGGTGATGAACGTTGCCAGATAGAACCAGATCGCAACGTACATGTGACGCTCACGTCGACGCATCACCGTGCCGATCATGTTCCAGCCAAAGACAACCCAGACGAGTGTGATGGCGATATCGATCGGCCATTCGAGCTCGGCGTACTCTTTGCTTGAGGTGATGCCCAGCGGCAGGGTAAGAGCAGCGCTGACGATAATCAGCTGCCATCCCCAGAAGTGGATCTTGCTGAGCATGTCGCTGAACATCCGCGCCTTGCAAAGACGCTGCAGCGAGTAGTACACGCCAACGAAGATCGCATTGCCGGCAAAGGCAAAGATCACTGCATTGGTATGCAGGGGGCGAAGGCGCCCGTACGACAGGAAGTCGATGCCTCCAAGAAACTCTGGCAGATAGAGCTTGATGGCGACGATCAGACCGACAAGGAATCCAATGATCCCCCATCCCATCGCCGCAATGGCGAACATCCTGACGATGTCGTTATCATAGCGGACAAGGTGCTGTGGACCTGTCTCGTGATGCTTTTGCGTTTCCATGGGCTATCTCACCCTCCCGTGCAGATTGTGATGAATTGTTGTTGGTTTTTCACTTGTTGCTTGTTCGGCCTGCTGGGGCCGACTCCGGCGTTGCTCGTCGTCAAAGAGCATCCTCATGGCCGGTGTCTGCGTGTCATCATACTGTCCGCCCCGGGCGGCAACCACAAAGGCAATGACAAAGCCCCCTGCCACGACCAGGCTCACGAGAATGATCAGCGGCATTACTCCCATGACACTCTCCTGTAGCTCCACCGCGCACCACCGACGCTGATGGCGATCACCAGCAACGAGCTGATCGGCATCATGATGGCCGTTATCACCGGAGAGAGAGCGCCGCTGCATGCCAGCGTAAATCCGAGGGCATTGTAGATCATCGTGAACCAGAAGGCCATGCCGACAACTCTGTGCTGATCTGTGGCGTACTGCAGCACATGATCCAGCTCACTGATCCGATCGGCATCGATCATCACGTCACAGGCCGGCACGATGCGGCTTGATCCGTTGCTTACGGCCACGGAGACATTCGCCGCGGACATGGCAGCAATGTCATTCAGGCCGTCACCAACCATCAGCACGTGACCACCTCGACGCTGAACATGGAGCACATACTCGACCTTCCGCTCGGGTGTGGCCGACATATGCAGATCACCGGCGCTGAAGACGCCCTCGAGCGCAGCACCCGAATCGGGTCCGTCTCCGGAGACCACACTCGTGGAGATCGATCGCTGTCCGAGACGTTGGATCATTTCACGCGCGCCGCTGCGAAGCACGTGTCGCATGACAAAGCGTCCAACGGCTCGCCCATCGATGATGGCCATCGCACCCGAGCGGTTAACATCCATCGTAACGTCAGACATGGGAACATCAGCCAGTCCCACCGAACCAAGAGCGAGCTTTCGCTCGCCGAGCCGGCACGTCAGCCCCTTTCCGGGGATCTCCTCGACATTGGCGATGGGCACATCGGTCCATGGTGATTGCCGGGCAATGGCCTGACTCATCGGATGCGTGCTGTGCCGAGCCATTGAAGAGAAGGCCATTCTCAGTGAGGGGGCGAGCTCTTCTCCGACATACTCGGCCTGCTCCGGTGATGTCAGTGTTCCGGTCTTGTCGAACACCACATGGGTCACACGCTGCAGTTCGCCAAGTGCCGCGACATTCTTCAGGAAGATCCCTCTGCGTGAGAGCATCGTCATGGCCGTGCCGTAGGTGATCGGCATCGCCAACGTCAGTGCGCACGGGCAGGCGATGATCAGCACCGAGGAGAATACCGAAATGGACGTGCCAACATCCGGCAGCCAGGCAAGGGCGGCAACAATGGCAATGGCAAGGACCGACGCCGTGAACACGAGTCCAAAACGCTCACTGGTCCACGACAGCGATCGCCGCTGCGTATGGATGTCCTGACGTGACCACAATGAGGCCATGTAACTGGATGTCGAGGGCTTGACAACATTCAGCTCAGCGGATCGGCCCAGGATGCGCCCCCCGGCAAAGAGCATTGCTCCCGGTGCGCACTCGAGCGGCTCGGACTCCCCGGTGAGATAGGCGTAGTCGACCACGGCCCCGGTGCGAAGCAGCACGGAATCGGCCGGGATGACCTCGCTGTTGCGGACCACAATCGTATCGCCGACGCAGAGATGTTCGATGGCAACCTCCTCATGCCGTCCGCGGCGCAGCACCGTTGCCGAGAGCGGGAAGAACGATCGCATGGAGCGGTCAAACTCCAGGGCCTCGAATGCCCGCTGCTGGAACAGCCGCCCGATCAGGAGAAAAAAGACCAGGCCGGTGAAGGAATCAAGAAATCCCTCGCTGTGGAACACCAGAATATCGACCATGCTGCGCAGGAAGATGGTCACAATGCCCAGAGACACTGGCACATCAAGATTGACCACACCCTTGCGAAGACTACCGAAGGCCGATCGAAGCCACGGCTGCGCGCAGAAGAAGAGCACCGGTAGACTGAGCGCGATCTCGATCACGCGCAGCGTAAGATCGACATCTGCCGAGAGTCCTCCCGGACCGGCCACGTACTTGGACAGGCCGATCATCATGACGTTACCGGCTGCGAACCCCGCCACGCCGAGCTGTGTGATGAGCCGGCGTCGACTGCGTCGCTGACCGTCCTGGCGATCGGTGTCTGTGACAACCACCGGCGGATAGCCGAGCGACGTCAGCAACATGGCGATCTTCGATGGCGTTGTCTGCCCTGTTCGATAATCGACCGTCAGGCCGCGCGAAAGTAGATCCACGCGCGAAGAGATGATCCCGGCGTCGAACCGCGACAGCCGTTCCAGAAGCCATACGCAGCTTGCACAGTGCATATCCGGCAGCTGAACGGTAAACGTGGAGCGTCCCGGTGCGGTATCAGCGGCGCGTAGACCCGCCGCTGCATCGAGGCCGTCGAAACGCATCTCAGGCTCACCAGCCGGACGCTGTCCGGGATGATCCTCTACGTCATAGTAGGTACAGGCATCATGCGAGCGCAGAAGCTCATACACGCCCAGGCAACCCTGACAGCAGAAGAGGTGCTCATCGGCCCTGATCGTATCATTTGGACAATCGGCGCCGCAGTGGTAACAGGTCCTATCGTGCCGCGGCACGCTCATGCCTGTGCGCCATTGATGGGCTTGATGCTCGGAAACAGCCTCTGGGCATAGCGGAACTCATCCGTCAGCCGTACGTTCAACTCACCGGCCTTCTTTGCCATGGTCTCGAGCGTCAGCCGGCGGGCGATCACGGTCAGCTCATTGCGGATCTTTGTCCAGTGTTCATGTGCCGGACAAGGCTCGGCAATCCCGCAGCCCGGAAGACCAAGCATGCACTCTGTGAAGATCGACGTGCCGTCGATAGCACCGATAAGGTCGTAAAGGGTGATCTCGGTGGCCGGTTTGGCCAATGCCACGCCCCCTTTCGGCCCACGATACGAGTTCATCAGTCCCTCCTGCGTCAGCTGCTGCAGGACCTTGGTCAGAAAGTGAAACGAGATCTTGAGTTCAGACGCGATCTGACTGATCGGGACGAACTCCTGCGATGCGTTGGCAGCAACGTAAATCGTCGCTTGAATGCCATAAATGCAGGATTTTGAGAGCATTGAGGATTCGTCCGGTGATTAATGCAGATTTCAGACTCTTTTGTCCAAAATAAGGACACGAGCCCGCTTTCGCAAGGGGCTACATGAATTTCAGCTTACCGGAACGAGGGAAAACGCGTCGGATCGGACTCATGCATGATGCCATAGGCGGCATCAATGATGTGCTCGGCTTCGGGCTTCGACCAGTAGTTACCGTCAGTACCGTAGGCCGGACGATGGGGCTGCGCCGATAGCGTTACCGGCGCCGAATCGAGCCACCGGAATCCGTCCTGCACTTCGATGATCTCCCGCAGCATATATGCCGTGGTGCCTCCGGGGACGTCTTCATCAACGACCAGAAGGCGGTTGGTGCGCTTGAGTGAGTCGACGATCAGCCCCGACGTATCAAATGGGAGAAGCGTCTGTACATCAACAACCTCGATCGATACGCCGAGCAGCTCAAGAACCGATGCGGCGTCAAGGGCCACCCGCACGGTGGCTCCATAGGTCACCAGGGTGATGTCCGAACCGGGCCGGACGATTTCGGGAATACCAAGCGGGACGCTGTACTGCCCCATGTTCGACG
This sequence comes from Bacteroidota bacterium, assembly GCA_003488525.1. Classification (GTDB taxonomy): domain Bacteria; phylum Bacteroidota; class Ignavibacteria; order Kapaibacteriales; family Kapaibacteriaceae; genus UBA10438. Next base: position 10,819 of record DNLG01000078.1, read on the forward strand.
GAATGGTCTCTTTCAGGCGGTAGCCGTTGAGCACCTCAACGATCAGACCTGGGTCGTCGCCCTTCAGCAGCGTCTGATACATGCCGGCAGCCTGCACAAAATTGCGCGGCACGCAGACGTGCACTCCGCGCACGAGGTTGATGATCCCGGCCATCGGCGAGCCGGAGTGCCAGATTCCCTCAAGGCGATGTCCACGCGTGCGAACGATCACGGGCGCCTTCTGTCCCCCGCGCGTGCGCCATTGCACCGTGGCAAGATCATCACTCATCAGCTGGAGCGCATACAGAAGGTAATCCAAATACTGGATCTCGGCTACGGGTCGAAGACCGCGCATGGCAAGGCCGATGGCCTGACCCAGGATGGTGCATTCGCGGATGCCAACGTCGCTCACACGAAGGTCACCATAGGCGGCCTGCAGTCCAGTCGTCCCCTGGTTGACGTCGCCCAGCTTACCGGTATCCTCACCAAAGATCACCACCCGCGGATCGGTCGATAGTGCATGGTCGAACCATGCCCTGATGACCTCCGAGCCATTGACGGATGCCGCATCGTGAGCAAACTCCGCAGCGACATGCTGCATGGTAAGGGGGCTGTGGGCTGACTCGCTGTGCAGGTGCGATGCGTAAAGCGGACGGATGCGAGCATCGAGATCCTTACGCCAGCGTGCCAGCTCGGCAAGGTGCGAACGGGTGTATGCACGTCCGATCACCAGCGCCCGATGAGTGGCCGTCATGATGTCACGGCGGAACGGCTCGCGAATGCGCTCGAGATCATCGGCAATGCGCGTGATCTCTGAGGCGACCTCTGCCGAGTCTGAGCCCCCTATCGACGCGGCGGCAGCTCTCAGCACGCCCACACACTGACTGATCTCTGAGCGGATCGGGGCGATATAGGCATCCCAGGCTTCCTGCTTGGACTGCTGCACAGAGCGCACGGCTTCTTCGTCGATCGCCGCAAGCTCATCAGCCGTTGCCACCCCCTGATCAAGGATCCACTGGCGCAGACGGGTAATGCCATCCATCTGCTGTTCCCATTCGAGGCGCTCCGGCGACTTGTAACGCTCGTGCGAGCCGCTCGTGGAGTGACCCTGTGGCTGTGTCACGTCGATCACGTGAATGATCTGCGGAACATGCTCCCGGCGGGCCGTCTCGGCGGCACGTCGATAGGTATCAACCAGTGCGGGATAATCCCAGGCACGGACGACATGGATGTCGTACCCGTCGCGCGTGCCCGGCCTGCGGGCAAATCCCTGCAGGAGTTCGCCGACGTTGGACTTGGTCACCTGAAACTCATTCGGCACACTGATGCCGTAGCCGTCATCCCAGATCGAGATCACAGCCGGCGCCTTCAGCACCCCGATGGCGTTAACGCTTTCCCAGAACATACCCTCGGCGCTCGACGCGTTGCCGATCGTGCCAAAGGCAACTTCGTTGCCACCATTGCTGTGGTCGGGCATTCCGGCCAGCACGGGGACCTCACGGAAGAGCCGGGAGGCGTACGCCAGGCCCACCAGACGGGGCATCTGAGAACCCGTCGGAGAGACATCCGCAGAGACATTCACGGAGGATGTCAGGGACCGCCACGAGCCGTCGGACTCGAGGAATCGCGTAGCAAAGTGGCCGTTCATGGAACGTCCGGCACTTGCCGGTTCGGCTTCAATGTCCGTGTGCGCATAGAGCTGCGCAAAGAACTTCCGCACATCGCTCTGGCCGATGGCGAACATAAACGTCTGGTCGCGGTAATAGCCGCTCCTCCAGTCACCCGGCTGCGCCGCGCGCGCCATGGCCAGCTGCGCCACTTCCTTGCCGTCGCCGAAGATTCCGAACTTGGCCTTGCCCGTCAGAACCTCTTTACGTCCCAGAAGTGATGCCTGCCGACTTAGAACGGCAAGTCGGTAATCGTTGAGGATGTCTTCGGGAGATAATCCGCCCGGCAGCGCGTCAGCCGTCGCCTTCTTGCTCTTCTTCATAGGCGGCAAAGTTACGACGTTGCTACGGCTCGGCGAAGAGCGAAGGCTGATGTGGAGAACCTTCCACGTGCTGCCGCACAAGATCAGTGGCGCGCGTCAGCGTTTCTTCGAGCTTGTTGTTGACCAGCACGACGTCGAACATTTCCTGGTGTGCCATTTCCATTTCCGCCCGTGCCAGACGCGTATCGATCTGTTCGGCCGTCTCCGTGTGCCGGCTGGTAAGGCGCTCACGCAGCGACTCCAACGATGGCGGCGCAACAAAGATCAGCAGCGTGTCCTGCGGGAAAGCCCCCTGCAGCGAGAGTGCACCTTTAACGTCGACGTCGAACACCAGGAACTCCCCGCGACCGATCGCTTCGGAGACGACCGTGCGAAGTGTTCCGTAATAATTGCCGAAGATCTCTTCGTACTCGATGAGATCGCCCTGCTCGATCCGCTGGCGAAACTCCTCACGGGAGAGAAAAAAGTAGTCCGTTGCGTCAACCTCGCCCGGACGCTGCTGGCGCGTGGTGGCACTTACGCTGAAGCGAAGCTGCGGGAACGTCGACAGAAGATGCCGCGCAACCGTGGTCTTGCCGGCTCCGGATGGAGCACTCAGGACAATGAGGTGTTTTCTATTCGACATTCTGCACCTGCTCACGCATGCGTTCAAGTTCCTCCTTCATCTGCACAACGATAATGGCGATGTCGGCATGATTGGACTTTGAACCGATGGTATTTACCTCGCGGTTCATTTCCTGCAAGAGGAAATTCAGTTTACGTCCGGCGTTCTCCGATGATGCGATGTACTGACGCATGTGCTTGATGTGACTGCGCAGACGCACGCACTCTTCGGCAACATCAAGCTTCTCGGACAGCAGAACGATCTCCATGGTCAGTCTGGTCTCGTCGATGCCCGCCTCACCCACGAGCTGTGTTACGCGATCACGCAGGCGCTGACGCTCGTATTCGATACGCGTCGATGCCGTCGACTCGATGGTCGTCAAACCCTGCTCGATGATCGTCAGGCGCTGCTCAACATCACGGGCAAGCTCGGCTCCCTCCCGGTCGCGCATGGCATTCAGGGCCACAAGCGCCTGCTCAAGGCCACTCTGGATCTGCAGCCATGTCTGCTCGTCATCATCATCCTTGTCAGGGGGCGAGAGCACTCCGGGAAGCAGAACGATCTGCTCTATGCCGATGCTCCCGGTAAGCCCCAGATCATGCTGCAGCTGACGTAATGAATCCACGTAGGCGGCTGCGATCTCGCGGTTAACAGCCACCGAGCCCGATTGCTCGGCATTCTGCAGGCGCAGCGATACGGTCAGCGATCCTCGCGAGACATAGGTACGAGCGAACTCCCGAATGCGATGCTCTTTGTCGGCATACTCCCTGGGAATCTTCGGTGAGACTTCCAGAAATCTGCCGTTGACGCATCGAAGCTCAATGGTGCATGGAGTGCCGGCAACAACCGTTTCGGCCTTGCCGTATCCCGTCATGCTGCGGATCATAAATGGTTCCTTCTGTTCATAGCCAAGAGCCGCAAAGATACACCGTGCCAGTCGTGGCCTTGACCACGTGGCGTATCTTTCCGGCAGCATGCAAGCAACTTCTCCCGAAGCGGCATCTGCCATGGCCGCGGCCGAGTTTCTCAGCAGTCACTACAACGTGAGCTTCGACGCACTCGTCGTCACGGGGTCGGGCTTCGTGCTCGGTACTGATCGCTCCGGCACAGGCTCTTCCCTGCCCTACTCCCGCGTTCCCGGAATGCCACGCGGAAGCGTTGCCGGCCATGAACATACATTTCGTGTTCTGCAGATCGGTGATCGCCATGCACTTCTCTGTTCGGGTCGGTTCCATCTGTACGAAGGCCTGAGAGCCGACGAATGCGGGATCTTCGTCGACATCGCCAATGCCCTGCATTGCCGGCGCATGCTGCTAACCAACGCCGTTGGCGGACTGAGCCCCTCCCTGCGCGTAGGAAGCATTGTGGCCGTACACGACATGCTGGACCTCAGCTCAACGATCATTCAATCTGCGCCGAGCAAAAAGAGATGGCCCTCCGGTACGGGGCTCTCTGGCGCGTGGCATGATGACCTCATGCTCCGATGCCGGCAAAAAGGTCATCATCTTCATGAGGGCGTTCTTGCACAGATGCGTGGTCCGTCGTACGAAACACGCGCCGAAGTTCGCATGCTCCGTCGCATTGGGGCCGACGTGGTCGGAATGTCGACGGTGATCGAGGCACGTCGTGCGCTGGCATGCGGACTCGATACGATGGTTCTTTCGCTGGTCACCAACATGCTGACCGATGCTGTCCTTCCGATGCTGTCACACGATGATGTGATGCTGGCGGCCAGGGCCGCAAATTCCCAGATGGCCGAGGTCGTGCTGACTGCACTTGAATAGTCGGATTGCAGACTCTACCTTTGCCACGCGTCCAGTGCCACGCTGACGCCCCCCCCTTTTTCGCGCGCGCGCGCTCCCCGAACGTATGCCTCTCTGTCCCACATACCTCATCCTGCCGGTCGCGCTTCCCCGTGCCCGGGTGCTTCGCACCCTTGTGCTGTTGACCCTCGCGAGCCTGACATGGGGGTGTGGCACGGCCTCTCAGGATCTGACATCTCGCGTGCTTTCCGATACGATCTCCGTGCGAATCGTCCCCGGACCAACCCCGGCTGCCCTGCGTGTTGTGACCGAGCAGACGAGTGTTCCGCTGCTTTCCGGAAGCACCGAAGCAGAGCTGAGAATACGTGCGGCTGATTCGACCGTGATGCGCTACCCACTTGCCTTTGCGTCCATGGGTGCGCCCGGGAGGACAGAAACGCTCACCACCATGATCACCGCCGACATTCCGGCGGAGCTCGCGGCGAATGCGCTCGAGATGAGCATCCGCGCTACAGCTGATTCCAAGGAGCGCATCTTCTCGGTTCGTGCGCAGGTCGACACCGCAGCGTTGGAGCTGACGCCATCGATGACGAAGCAGAGCGACGAAACCTATCAGTTCTTGTTGAGAGCAACACGCCGGCGGATCATTCCCGGAGAATACTTTCCCTCGTCGGAACAACTGCGCATTGCTATCTACAACGGCAAGGGCGCCTCGGTTTGGTCGTCGAATGATGGCATGGCCTTTCTCACGGTTGTCATGCCCGTCGAGCCGGCTCTGCAGGGGGCTTCCCATCTCTACACGCTGGACTGGAACGGAATGTCGTCGCAGGGAGCTCGGCTGCCGTCCGGACGCTACCGCGTGCAGCTCACATTGCCCGTCAGGCCGGCCCCTTACTCATGTTTTTTGGATGTAGTGCTGCCCTGACGCCATGACCGTTTCAAGTTCCCATGATGAATGGATGCGCAGGGCGCTCCTACTAGCACAACTTGGTTCGGGCCGTGTGTCCCCTAACCCGATGGTGGGCTGCGTTATCGTCCACGATGACACGGTAATCGCCGAGGGCTGGCACTCGGCCTATGGCGAACTGCATGCCGAGACCGACGCGCTGCGCCACCTCAACGGTATCGCCACCGGCGCAACGATGTATGTAACTCTCGAGCCGTGCACCCATTATGGGAAGCAACCCCCGTGCATCGACGCCATCATACGAAGTGGTGTTGCACGCGTGGTCGTTGCCATGATTGACCCGAACCCACTGGTCTCGGGTCAAGGCATTGAACGTCTGCGCGAGGCGGGAATTGAGGTGATCACCGATGTGCTGCATGACGAGGCGGCCTACCTCAACCGCAGGTTTCTGCACTGGATGCGCAGTGGCTTGCCCCATGTTACGTTGAAGCTGGCAACGTCCCTTGACGCCAGGGCGCAGATGCCACCGGGCCAGCCGCGCTTTATCACATCTGCTGAGAGCCGGTTTCACGTCCACAAGCTCCGGGCCTGTGTCGATGCGGTGATGATCGGCATCGGAACGGCTCTGTACGACAACCCCGAACTGACCGTTCGGCTGTGTCCGGGACGTAACCCCGCACGCGTCGTGATCGACTCGATGTGCCGTTTGCCAACGAGCACGACGCTCGTAGCTACCGCCCGCGAAACACCTACCATCATCATCTGCTCCGACAAGTCAGATCGCGATGCTCGCGAAGAATTGCGCAACCAGGGGGTGGACGTTATCGTCGTGCCCACGCGGGAAGAACGAACGATCCTGACCGAAGACATCCTACGCGTGCTTGCAGAGAGGAAGATCACTTCGGTGATGGCCGAAGGGGGCCCCTATCTGGCGGCACGGCTGCTGCGCGACGACGTTGTCGATGAGCTTCACTTCCACGTTGCCCCTGTGATGATCGGAAGCGGGCCCAGCTGGGTCTTCGATACGGCGTTCCGCAGATGGATGCTGCGCGAACACCGCCATGTGGGACAGGATATCCACATGCAGTATGTTCGCAATCGATGACTACCCTCCGCGCGATTCTGATTCTCATGTTCGGCTTTTGCAGCCTGCCATGCATGCTGCCGGCGCAGACCACACCCAAGGTCATGTCCGAGCCCGTACAGAGCGCCCTCATCAAGCAGGACTGGAAAAGGGCCGAACGTGTTCTGCGAAGCGAGCTGCGCAGTAATCCCCGTGATCTGGATCGTCAGACGCTTCTTGCCATCTGCCTGATGCGTCAGCAGAAGTTCGACGCGGCCCTGCGACAAGCCGAACTCATCACCCGTAGTCATCCACAGGCCTACGCAGCTCACATGATCGCAGCTGAATGTCACATGAGGCTTGGTCAGACAGATAAAGCTCTCGACATCTTTCGGTTGGCTCGCACGATCGCCCCCGACTCTGCAGAACCGGCAATGGCTCTGGGCATGATCCTTTCGAGCACCGGACGATTCGACGAGGCCATCACCTTTCTCGAGGAGTCACTCTTTCGCCGTCCCGGCAACATGCCCCTGACCATGCAGCTGGTTCGTTGCTATCTGCGCCTGGGTCGGGCATCGGAAGCTGCCGAGCTTGCCACGCGTGCCGCGGAGCTGGCTCCCGGTGATGCGAACGCGCAGATGATGGCCGGCGAAGCGCTGATGGCATCACGCCGAACCGAACAGGCAATCGACTTTCTGCAACAGGCCATACGTCTTGGCGTCGGATCGTCATCACCGCACATGCTGCTGACCATCGCGCTGCAAGACAATGGCCGAACCGACGAGGCGCTCGCCGTTGCCAGAGCATACGTCCAGGGCTCACAGGATGACCCTCAGGGATGGTACAATGTGGGACTGCTGCAGTTAGAGAAGATGGAGCTTGATTCGTCGTTGCGCTCTCTCAAAAAAGCCGTCGGTCTCAAGCCCAACTACCCGGAAGCATACTACAACCTCGGACGCGTCTACGATGGACTGGGGTTTGGCGAGGACGCCATTCAGTCGTACCGCCGGGCTGCTGCGCCGGGCGGAAACTTTGCCGCCGATGCCTATCTCGGAATGGCACTTATCTATCGCAAATCTGGAAACTTCACTGAAGCGATCCGTGCACACAGCCAGTCGGTATCGCTGCGGGACACCTCCCAGGTGATGCGCGTGCAGCGCCTACAGACATGTTTCGAGGCTGATCGATGCGCCGACGCATCGGGATTTATCGACAAGGACGTGCGTGACTTCCCCACCAGCCCCGGAGTGCTGTTCGAAGCAGCGCGGTGCTTCGCTCGCACGGGACGGCGCAGCGACGCCGAACGCATTCTGACGTTTCTCGATAAAGAGTCGCCGGCGCTTGCCAGGGATCTCCGAATCTTCATGAGTCTGTGATGTTGTTACGACTGCTCGGCCTGCCATCTGTCATGGCTCTGTGCGCGGCGCTTGCTGTACTGTCAACTTCGATACTGCCGGCACAGAACAAGCCCGCATACCAGCACTCTGAAGCACACCGCCGTCTGCTCCATGGAGTCGACACTGCCCTTTCGGTCCTTGGCATGCGCATGGCCGATCTTTCCATGCCGGCCGACCTTCTGGACCGCGATCGGCACCGGAACGCCTTTCATGATCGCCTGTTTGACGACCCTCTGGCAAGCATGGCGTGGACTGATACGATCGCCGCAAAGCTTATCGCCCGCCAGGATAGCACATGGCGTCAGGTGCATGCCTCCCTGGTCACTGCACTTGGTTCATACGGTCGAAGGCCCCAACCGCTAGCAGACGAGAGTTCGCCGATTCGCTATCCGCCCGAGATGGAGCGTGCTGCACGACGTCTCAATACGACCTCGCGCAGACTCCTCGACCGCTACATCATCGGTACATTCAAGGCCGCTGCGGTCGCCATGAACGTGACGCAGCTTCAGCCAACAATGAACCCAGGGCTTGAACTATCGAGCTTTAAGAAGCAGCTTGATTCGATGTGGACGCCATCGTCGGAGGACGACAAGCTCACCCTCTGGCAGGTGTACGACGGTGAACAACGCAGCCGAGAATCCACGGATGCAGTGAATCGATCTCTAAGCACAGTTCTGAATGAGTCGCTCAATGACATGGGCATGGCGGTCTACCTTGATATCCTTGAGCAGAACGCGCAGGCTCTTCGTAACCATGCTGGCCTTCTGGATTCGGTGAAGAGCGTTGTTTTTCAGACCAGCGTCGGCCGCATAGCCATCGGCGGCAGAGGCACGGACCTCTACACTGGATCGTATGCGCTGATCATTGATGTTGGCGGCAATGATTCCTATGACCTGGCATCGTCGGACTCAGCGATGACGCAGATCATCATCGACATGGACGGTGATGATGTTTATCGAGGTCAGGACCACACACTCGGCTCGGGTCATTTTGGCATTGGCGTTCTGATAGACCATGCCGGCGATGATCAGTACACCGCGCGAGATTTTGCTCTCGGATCTGGCGTGTATGGCTTTGGCATTCTCCACGATATGGCTGGCAACGATGTCTATCGCAGCCGTTCTAACTCCCAGGGGGCAGGCATTGTCGGCATGGGAATGCTGCTTGATGACTCAGGGCACGACCTCTACGTCTGCGCCTCGCAGTCTCAGGCCTTTGGTGCCACGCGTGGCGTTGGGATCCTGAGCGACAACGCCGGCAATGACCGATACATCGCCGTGAGCCCCTTTGCTGATGTTCTTCGATACGATGACCACCAGGTTTCGTTTGCGCAAGGGGCTGCCCTGGGTCATCGACCAACGATGTCCGGAGGTATCGGTCTGCTTGTTGATGCCTCCGGCAACGACCTCTACTCCTGCGACATCTATGGTCAGGGCACTGGATACTGGTTTGGACTTGGAGCCCTCATCGACCTCGGGGGAGACGACCGATATGATGCGTATCAGTATGCTCAGGGCTCCGGCGTTCATTTTGCTGTTGGCCTTCTGACGGATGCAAGCGGTGAAGATGTCTATCGTTCTCACGGCGTGTCGCAAGGCTGCGGACACGACATTGCCACGGGACTGCTTCGAGATCACGCCGGTAACGACACGTACATGTGTGAGAGTCTCTCACTCGGGGCCGGCAATGCGAACGCCGTCTCAATCCTCTATGATGAATCGGGCCAGGACAGCTACAGCGCCTTGAATGAAAGCAACACCATCGGTTACTCTGACATGCGTCGCGGCTACGGGATGATCGGGCTGTTCATTGATGGCGGAGGCCGCGACCGATATGGCGAGACACTTCGCAATGACACGGTAGTGGCAAAGTCGACCTACGGCCTGTTTCTCGATGCCGAACTTGATGGCACGCAGCGCAGTTCGTCACAGACCCCGCCGTCGGCTTCGTCCTACACGCTGACTTCCAGCATCGACAGTTTGTTTATCCAGGCTTCGGCCTCTCATCTCCGGTTTCAGAACGCCGTGTCCCCGGCACGGAAGGAACTGGGCAAGCGCGGACAACCGGCACTCGCATTCCTCGAAACACAGCTTTCAACTCAGATGCCACGTGAGCGCCTGACGTTGGAGATCGTGCTTCCCGATCTGTATGCAAGTGACCGTGATTCGACCATAGCTCTACTCAGGCGCGGCCTGCTGTCGGACGATAACGCCTCGGTCACCATCGCAGCGACAGTCGCGGGCAAGGTCAAGTGCCGAGAACTGGTTTCGACGCTTACGGACATGGTTTCGAGTGCTTCATGGCGTCGACGTCGGCTTGCCGTCGCCACACTTGGCGAGATCGGAGACTCGGCCAGTATTCCTGCCTTGAGAGCGGCCTGCAAGGACGTGCATCCATACGTGCGTCAGCGCGCGGCAAGCGCATACACGCGATACGTCAGCAGCGACGATCCGTTGCTGGCAACGTTGCTCGCTGACACGCTGCAGGTTGTTCGCATGGCTGCAATAGAGGGCCTTGCGCGCGGTGCAAAGCGCCCCCTCTCATCGATCTTACCGCTTATTGATGGACACGCAGATCAGCGGTCGTTGCCATCTATGATGCGTCTGCTGGCTGCATCGGATACAACAGCATCTGATATCGACACCTTCACGCAATGGTGGTCACGGCAGGATGACTCTCGGAAGGGGCTCGTACGGCGCATCAGCGCGGCAGTGCCTGGCCCACTGATCCGTGTCATGGATGGCACGACGAGTTCGTCGCCGACGGAACCGAGGAAATGATCGGCCATCATCTCACGCTTGAGCACATCGCACGGGAACTGAGTACTCTTCTCTGCGGTGCAACATTGGTGCGCGCATGGTCACAGCAGAAGGGTGTGGCCACGCTCGTTTTTGCCATGGGGTCAGATGAGATTCCGGTGGTCATCGACGTGCATGCGAAGGATGCCTCGATCACGGTGCGTCAGAGTGCGCAGCGCGCGCTGCGCAATTGTATCGACATTTTTCCGGGGTTACTTGGCCAGAGTCTCGGCGCTGTGGTGAAACTCGAGCACGACCGGGTTATCAGTTTCATCTTTTCCCATGATGTCCTCCATGTAGAGCTTTTCAGCGCTGGCCGCGGCAACATCCTCTGCTGCCATGAGGCCATGGTGACCGATGCGCTGCACCGGAGGACGGAGCGCATCGGGCATGCCTTTTCGACGTTGCCTCGGGTCTCTGCCGAGCCTCTCGTTCGCGCTGAACTGACGCTGCTGCAGGATCTGTCAACGTGTGCGCATCGACTTGGCAAGCACTACGCGGAAGAAGTCTGCATCCGTGCCGGACTCAGCCCGTCGCTGCTGGTCGAGCAGCTCTCGGCAGATCAGCGAGAGCTCGTCACGGCATGCGTAGTGTCGCTCCTGGAGCAGTGCCGGACGTGCACGCAATATCTAATCCTGCGGCGCGGCGACGACGTGCTGCTGTCGCTCATCCCGCTGCATGGCTGGCAGGTCGGCGAGAGTCATGACTCGGTGCTCGAGGCTGTGCGCATTGTCTCGTTCCGACGCCGCTCGGATCGTACATTTCGTGATGAACAGCAGCGTCAGCTGCGGTCGATCGACGCTCTGATCGGCAAGATCAGCCGCACCCTGCAGGCCGTTCTCGGCGATGAGGATGCTACGGGGCGCTCTGGTCGCTATCGCTCATGGGCTGACACGCTGATGGCTCAGCAGGATATTCAGCGCACCGGGATGAATCACCTCGAACTTGTTAACGTGGTCAGCGGCGAATCGGAGACGATTCCACTGCGGCGGGAATCGACGATTCTCGAAAATGCCACGGCGCTCTATGCCAAAGCTCGTGATGCCGAGCAGGCTGCTCGACGTCGAGAGCAGCGCATTCCGGAATTGCGACGTCGACTCGACGACCTCTACGGTGAGCGCAATCGTATCGCAGCAGCCCGGTCGCTTTCGGATCTCCCTAAACACCCGCCAGCCATGGATAACCAGCAGAACACTCGTACTCCCGTTTTCAGGGAGTTTCGACTTGATGACAAACACACGCTCTATGTCGGCCGCAGTGCGGCAAACAACGACGAGCTAACGATGAAGTTTGCGCGGCAGCAGGACTGGTGGATGCACGTGCGGGGCGCGAGTGGTTCACATGCTGTGCTGCGGGGAGTGAGCGGTCCGAAGATCCCGAAGCAGATCCTAGAAGCAGCGGCGGCCATCACCGCCTATTACTCGCAGGCGCGCAATGCCTCCTACGTTCCTGTCGTTTACACGCAGCGCAAGTACGTCCGCAAGCCCAAGGGGGCGAACGTTGGAGCAGTAGTGATCGACCGCGAGCAGACCGTCATGGTGCGTCCGTCTCTGCCCGAGGGCGCGATCAGCGAAGAATGATCAGCAACGTGCGGCTCTGGCCCACGCGCAGGATGTAGGTCCCCTGCTCAAGGGCCGACACATCGACTCCCTGCTCGGTCTGCGACGCAGGCAGCTGCCGCTGGTATACTACGCGTCCGTCCATAGCGGTGATCGAGATATCATGCAGGCCTCTGCCCGATCGGATGTGGATCATATCAGACGCCGGGTTGGGACCAACGTCGATGTTGTGGACAGACGAGCCCTCCGCGACGCTGACCGGCAGACCGGAGTATGTCATCATGATCTGCGTGGGTGTAAGCAGCCCCCTATCGACATTGGCCGACACACCGGACTGGTTCAAGCGAAGAAAACCATTGTCGTTGATGCGTGCTGCGGACCATTCCTCCGAGGTGCTCCACGACGAGCGAGTCAGGATGCCGTACGTCCTGTCAGTCGAATCATCGGCAAGAGCGCGTCGATCGCAGGAAAGACGCATCCGTGCCAGCTCAGCGCCTCGCTGCGGACCAAAGACGTTCAGCACACGCCAGCTATGTTCAAGAGGATTCTGCTGTCCTGTCGCTCTGGCACCGGCTACCCGGTCAAAGGTGGTCATCACCAGTTCCACGTCGTCTGTAAGGGGCTTCTGGAGCTCGACGGTGTCCTCGGCAAATCCCGCCTGCCGAGCCCCCTTGGCAAGCCGCACGAGCTCGCTCGAACCGGACGCCACAAGTGCGCCCGAGGCGATGGGCCCGGAGCCCGATTGATAGCTCCCGTCGCGGCCGGCAACTTTGTCGTAGATCACTCCTCGTGAGCCCTCATTGAACTGGTAGTAGGCCATCAGTCCCTCGTCACCGCGACGTCGGGTAAGGTGCATGGATGTCCTGACGTCGAATTCGGTTAGACATCGGCTGTAGAGCGACACCTCGTCGATGGAGCCCGAGAAATTGCGGTCGCTCCAGTAGTGATAGGTTCCGAGCGTGAACACCAGTGATGACAGATCCAGTTTCGGCAGAGACGTTGCATCCTTGCTACCGATGCCATTGACGTACACCGTCGCACCGGTGCTGTCAATGGTCAACGCCACATGTGACCATTCATCAGGGCGGAGGGTAAGACCCGAGCCCCACCACCATCGACCTCCTGACCAGAGGTATCCGAGCTCATTACGATCATTGACAAACTGCAGTCCTATTTCCTGCGATACACCGGGATCAGCATCCGTGCAGAGGATCGCAGAAAAATTGGGCTGCATGCCAACGGGCTTGACCCAGGCCGTGAAGCTGAACTCGCGCGTGGTGCCGGAGTAGCGGCCCAGCGTGATATGATCCTGCGCACCCGACAGGTCTGCCGCATTGCCTGCTTCGGCTGCGAAGACCTCGCACTCACTCGGCAGCACCGTGATGGCATCCTTCATCAATGCTGTGTCGGCTCCGTATTCGTTCTCAACGATGAGACGCACGTCATATGTGCCGGGTGCTGAGTAGAGGACGTTCACAACCGGGAGGGCAGACTCCGACGGCTTACCCGATGGGAACTGCCAGCGACGTCGGAAGGCCGCAGTTTCAATGGCCGCTGACCGGCAGCCGAACCGCACGGGATGGCGCGCACATCGAACGGTATCGGTGTCCATCGAGATCAATGCACGGGGCTTGGTCGACATGGGGAGATCGATCTGCCACAGTCCGCGGTTGGTAGCGATGCGAAGTCGGGATCCCGGGTCATCAATGTGCAGGAAGTTCACATCGGAAATGGGAAGCCCCCTACCGAAGAGGGCCCACCTGGTTTGCGGCGTGTACCGATAGACGCCATAACTCGTCCCGGCGTAGAGTTCACCCGATGTGCCGCGGCGGCTCACCAGCGTGAAGATCGCGAACGCTGGAAGCCCGTCAGAAAGCGATGCCCAGGTCTGTCCTGCATCGGAGGTTTCGGCAACCTTCACCTTGTTTTGATTGCCTCCAAAGGCCACGTACAGTCGAGAGGAGACGTCGTCATCGAAGGCAACATCTACCATTCCCTGCCCACGAGAAACACTCTCCTTCGGCGTGATATTCGTCCAGCTCACTCCGGCATCAAGACTCTGCCAGAGCTCAGCGTCGGCAATAGCAACAATGTGATTGCCATTCTCGGGGTGCACACGCACGCGTGATACGTAACGTGCAAACGTCTTCAGCGTCGTCCACGAGCTGGCATTATCGTCGCTGAGAACCACGCGTTGTGTGGCGTGATCAGCGGCAATGATGCGGAAGTAGCGCACCGGGTCGAACTCGATGTTGTTCATCGTCAGATAGCCAAGATCGATTCCCAGCTCCGAGGAGGAAGGGGGCAGAAGCTTTGATCGCGTGCGTCGCACGCGGACGTTGCCCCAGGGCTTGGCATAGATCCATTCACTGGCAACCGGGTTGACGTTTGCACCCATGGCGTCTGCCCCGGCCCACGGATACCAGCCTCCCATGGGGAACTCAGCCGTGTAGACGGTCGTGTCACGAAAGAACGTCGGCAGGTGATAGGCCCCCATGGCCATGATGTGTCCGTCGTGCGACTGATCAAAGCCCCAGACCTCCGCGGCACTGATGCCGAAACTGCGCTCGGAGATCGACCCGCCGCGGTTACTGCTGAGTGTTATCCCGCCGTCATGCGTAAGCCAGACCGAATCGCCGACAACCGATGCGGATTGAATGTCGTAGTGCATCGGAGGAAATGTTCGCCAGTTGCGACCACCGTCGCTGGAGCGATACGGGAAAATGCCGGCAGCAACCATGAACTGCGGATCCCGCGATGAGATCGCAAACCCCATATCCCAGGTGACCTGTCCCAGCCCCTTGCCGTCGATATCGTAGTCGAAGATATTCGGGTTCGTCCCACGGTTCGTTGCTTCCGGACCGTCAACGTTTCCGCAGCAGCGGTGCTCAAAGGTCGACCCTTCATCGGTGGAAACGTACAATCCATAGACGCCGCCGAATTCACCGGCAGAGCCGGCGATCATGACGCTTACCATCCCGGGCGATGCCGGCGTGACGGCCAGCAATGCCCGCGCCATCGACATGCCTGGCCGAGCAGCCGGATAGCCCTGACCAGTGGGATTGAACTTCACGCCCGAGCTTGTTGACCTCACGAAGCTGATGTGCGATTCGATCTGCACGAGGCCGTAGGCAACGTCACTGCGCTCGGGATGCCACAGCAAGTCCCACCATGTGCCGATCATGTTGCTGGCCGACTTCCATGTCGATCCTGCGTCGGTCGACAGGAACAAACGTCCGATCGTTGCAATCACTACACGCCGGGCATTGTTCGGGTCGACGGCGCAGAGATCCACTGCCACCGCCTGCGTAAGGGCAAGGTCCCCCTCGAGAGAAACGCGACGAAACGTCAGCCCCGTGTCGGTAGACACGTACAGGCCGGCGCTGGTGGCGGCATACACCGTATCGTTCGCAACCGTGAACCGTTGAACACTCTGGATCGGCTCGTCCTGAGCGATCGCCGACCAGGTGCGCCCGGCATCCGTGCTGCGCCATATGCCGGCAGAAATCGTTCCAGCAAGAATCAGCTCCGGCTGCCCGGGCCAGACAAGATGTGTTCGCACCACACCGATGCCCTGCGAACCGGTCTGCAGCACGGCGTCCGTGTCCCAGCCGAATGGACCGAGGGCCTGCCACTGTGGCTCAGAGCTTTGCACATTCTCCGAGGCACTCTTGCGCCGAAGGGACTCGCGCAGGATCTCGCCGATTGGCGGCCTCAGGGGGCCGATGTTGCCGCGCGCGTCAGCGTGAGGGAGACGTTCGGAGATCCAGCGCCGAGCCGCGCGAACCTGTCTGCTCGCCCCCTGACCGTGCGTGGAAGAGTCCCGCTGCAGAAGCGTCAGGACATCGAAGACATTGGGATGGTCGGCCTCGACAAGCCGATACCACTGCGAATGACGGTGTTGAGGATTATCCGGCAGACGCTCATCGTTGCGACTCGCTCCGGCCGCAGCCGACGTCAGCAACGGCAGAAGAATGACGAGAAACGCATAAACCGGCATTGCGCTGGTCGGGCGTCAGTCGTTGAGGATCATGAACTCGACGCGTCGGTTGCGGCGTCGGCCATCTTCTGTTGCGTTATCGTAGATAGGCTTTGACGCTCCATAAGCCATAACCGTCATGCGCTTTTCGTCGATGCCCTTTGCCACGAGATACTCCTTCACCGACGTCACGCGAAGACGCGACAGCTCCTTATTCGCCGCTGCGCTGCCGACGTTGTCTGTATGCCCGCCCAGCTCGACGGTGATCCGCGGCTTGTCCTTGAGAAACTGCACAAAACGGTCCAACTCGGCGAACGATTCCGGACGGATCGTTGCCATGCGGAACTCGAAGAACAGGTTATTGAGCGTCACCACCTGATTCTTTACGATCGGTGCCAGGAAGAGATCCTTGTTGATCTCCGAATACTCCGAGAGCTTTCGCGTGTCCAGCTGATCACTCACCGGATAGAAGCCGTCAAGCTCGGCGCGGAAACCATAGAGGTCGCCCACCGGAAGAACGATCGAGTAGGCGCCGTTGGTTGGTTCAGAGCGGGCAATGCCGACTTCTTTTCCCTTGGTCAGACTCTCGTAGGTGACGGCGGCGGCAAGGGGCTTTTTCGTAGCAGCAGTGAGTACTCGCCCACTGATAAGGGCCACGGGAAGGGGCTTGAGACCCTTTGCCAGCTTTATTCGATACAGATCCGAGCTTCCGTCTTCGGGACTTGCAGCGCTGAAGTATGCGTAGTCGGCCTTTGCCGGAATGGTAAAGTAGGCATCCCACGTCGGTGTATTGATCACAGGACCGACGTTCTTCGGCTCGCTCCAATTTGTCCAGGTGTCATCGAGGCGACGCGACATCCAGATGTCCATATCGCCGTATCCCTTGCGTCCATCAGTGGCGAAGAAGACCGTCGATCCGTCGGCAGCGATGAACGGAGATATCTCATTGCCCCATGTATTGAGCGACGGACCGCAGTTGACCGGTTCGGTGAACATGCCATTGCTTTTGCGACGCGAGATGTAGAGGTCCTTCTGCCCGAGTCCGTCACTTCGCTGCACAGCCATCATCAGAATCATCCCCGTCGGATCGAGGCACAGCTCGGAGTATTCATCTTCATTGTAATACTTGTCGACCTTGACCTCCGTCGGGATACTCCAGCCCCTATCTGTCATGTACGTCGCCGAAATGCCCGATCCCTTCGGGGCACCGTTGGAGTAGTAGGTGTTGCCAATGATCGCAGAGTTGCGATCGGGCGCTATGCTGACCAGAAAATTCGAACTGTAGTTGTTCAGCGGCGGGCCCTGGTTCTTTGCCGGACCCCACGTGCCATCGGGCTGAAGATCGGTGTACCAGATGTCTTCCGTTGCCGTATCGCCGATGTTATCACGGTGCGGATAGCGACCGAAATACAGGCGCTTGCCGTCTGCAGTGATCACCGGAGAGATGTCACCGCCCGTGCTGTTGACCTGCGGACCAAGACTCTCCGGCTCGCCGAGGACGATCTCATCCTCGATGATCCTGATGGAATCCTGTGCCTGGCGGATGTGCATTTCGTCGACCTCTACAACAACCTGAGGACCGACGATCAGGCCGATCTTGCTCCCGAAAATCGGAGGGGGCTGAAAGGCAAACAGCGTCGCACCGTTGAACAGAACGCTCATGCCCAGGCCGCGCTTGCGAACCGTGATGGTAAACCAGGTCTGCATCGGTGGCAGGCCCTCGAACGGCGTCCACGGCTGCACATCCGTCACGCTACCGTTGCGCAGCGAATACACACGGTAGCGACCGGAGCCGCTGATCAGCAGGGCGTTATGACTGAACCCTTCGCGCGCACCCCAGAAAAAACCGAACGCTGAATTCGTCGTCCCGGTGACCTGACGGAGCTTGAGCTCAACGTCGAAGTCCTTGCCGTAGTCCAAAAAGTACCCCACTTCGCTGAGCAGGTCAGATGTGGCCGAACGCTGGTCGATCCGATACACGCCGGAGACCACCGACGCACTGCGTCCCAGCGAGCCCCCTTCGATCCAGCCCCCCACGTTCTCGTCGAACGGATCGTGGTACGCAACTGGCAATGGTTGGGCAAATGCGGCCGCAGCCGACATCACCAGTAGTGCCGGAAGAAGGAGGAATCTCTGTATGCGATGCGTGATCATGGGAATCCCGATGACGTTATCCGTCAAACTAATCCTCGAGGTATGTGTACCCGTAAAGTCCGGAACGGTAGATCGCAAGGAACTCCTTCCCTTCCTGTACGGTGATCTTCTTACTCTTGACCGACGCGCTCACCCATGCTTCCATCGTACGTACAAGTTTCTTGGCATCAAACTGCACATAGTCAAGAACGTCGGCCACGGTCTCACCGTGAATGATCTGTTCGATTTCGTACTTATCACCACGAACCGTCACGTGCACCGCGTTCGTGTCGCCGAAAAGGTTGTGCAGATCGCCCAAGATCTCCTGGTACGCCCCGACGAGGAAGACGGCAAGGTAATACTCCTGGCCCGTAACCAGCGGGTGCACCGGAAGCATAGACGTATAATCACGCGTTCCAATGAAATGATCGACCTTGCCGTCCGAGTCGCAGGTAATGTCCTGCAACGTTGCCATGCGCGTAGGACGTTCCTGCAGGCGGTGGATCGGCATGATCGGGAACAGCTGATCGATGGCCCACGAATCTGGCAGCGACTGGAACAGCGAGAAATTGCAGAAGTACTTATCGGCAAGAAGCTTCGGAAGGGATCGCAACTCTTCGGGAACAACCTTGAGCTCACCGGTCATTTCCGAGATACGCTGCGCTATGGTCCAGTAAAGCCGTTCGACCTGGGCGCGCGTGCGAATGTCGATCAGTCCCAGCGAAAATCGGTCGAGCGTTTCCTCCCGCAGCTGCTGCGCATCGTGCCAGGCCTCGAGCATGGTGCGGCTGTTGAGAGCCGTCATGATCTCGTGCAGCTCACGAACCAGTTCGTGATCTTTCTTCGACACGCGGTCGCGAGAGCTCCATGTTGGCACGCTGGCCGTCTCAAGGACGTTGAAGACCAGCACCGAGTGATGCGCCGTCAGCGCACGGCCGGACTCGGTGATGATATGCGGATGCGGAAGAGAGGCCTTCCCTGCCGCGTCGGTAATGGCACTGATGGCATCGTTGGCGTACTCCTGAATCGAGTAGTTGATGCTTGAGGCAACGCTGCTGCGCGTACCGTCATAGTCGACGCCCAGGCCGCCGCCGATATCGACGAATTCAATCTGACAGCCCATGGCCATCAACTGGACGTAGAACTGCGAGACCTCGCTCAGTCCCTGCTTGATCTTGCGGATGTTCGTGATCTGCGATCCGAGGTGGAAGTGGATCAGCTTCATGCAGTCAAGCATGTCGCTGGCGCGGGCGTACTCGACCGCTTCGAGAAGTTCCGAAGCATTCAGACCAAACTTTGACTGGTCGCCCCCTGACTCTTCCCACTTGCCGCTACCGCTGGAGGCGAGCTTGATGCGGATACCGATATTGGGCCGCACTCCGACACGCTTCGACACCTCGTTGATCAGACGCAGCTCGTTGAGTTTCTCCACAACAAGAAAGATGCGCTTGCCCATCTTCTGCGCCAGCAGCGCAAGCTCGATGAACTCTTCGTCCTTGTAGCCGTTGCAGACGATCAGCGCTTCGCTGTTGTCCATGATCGCCAGCACGGCATGCAGTTCCGGCTTCGAACCGGCCTCGAGACCGATGTTGAACCGTTTTCCGTGGCGTACTAATTCTTCGACCACCGGACGCTGCTGGTTGACCTTGATCGGGTATACACTGTAGTACGTCCCGGTGAACTCGTACTCGGCGGCAGCCTTCTTGAAGCACTCGGAGATCTTCTCGATGCGGTCATCGAGAATATCCGGGAAGCGCAGCAAGACCGGAGAGCTGACGTCACGCAGCAACAACTCATCGACCAATTCCTTCAGGTCGATCTGTGGCCCCTTGGTCTTGCGCGGGGCAGCCACCACGTGACCTTTGGAATTAATCCCAAAGTAGCCGATTCCCCAGCCGGGTACATTGTATACCTCGAGGGAGTCCTCAACGCGCCATTTGCGCATAGGCCCTGCTTGTTGTTTCGTGGAAAATGAAAGCGCAAAACTACGCACAAGTATATTTGTGCCCATGCCTGTTTCCGCCGACAATGAATCCCTGAAAAAGCAGTTCGCAGAGTTCCTCAAGCGCAAGAAGTATCGCGGGACTCAGGAACGGTTCAATGTGATTGACCGCATCAGCGAGCTCGACCGGCATTTTAATGCCGACGAGCTCTACCTTTACATGAATGGAAGGGGCGATCGGATCTCCCGCGCGACCATTTATTCGACGCTGGACCTACTGACCACCTGCGGTATCCTCATGAAGCATCGCTTTCAGGGGGGTAGCGCCCATTTCGAACTCGCCAGCCGCATGCCCGATCATGATCATCTGATCTGCGTCGAATGCGGCAGGATCGAGGAGTTTCGCGATGAACGGATCGACGAGATCCGAGACACGGTATCGGGGAAACTCGGGTTTCGCCCCATGGCTCATTCTCTACAAATCTTCGCCACATGTCACGATCCACTGGCCTGTCCGCACAATACGCAGGAATAAGGGCATAAACCCATGAAAAACCTCGTAATCGTCGAATCTCCCTCAAAGGCCAAGACCATCCAGAAGTACCTTGGATCGGACTTCGAGGTCACCTCCTGCATGGGACACATTCGTGACCTGCCGGGCAACGACAAAGCCATTGACATCGCCAATGACTTTCGGCCCGTGTATGAAGTCAACGAAGACAAGAAGAAACTTGTGCAGGAGCTCAAACGCCGCGCACGCCAGGCCGAGTATGTCTGGCTGGCGTCTGACGAAGACCGCGAAGGTGAGGCCATTGCATGGCACCTTTTCGAGGCGCTTGAACTTGATGCCGAGCACACGCGTCGGATCGTCTTTCACGAGATCACGAAACCGGCAATCCTGAAAGCGGTTGCCAACCCTCGCGGTATCGACGTCAACCTCGTCGATGCTCAGCAGGCGCGGCGCGTGCTCGACCGGCTGGTGGGCTATGGCCTGTCTCCCATCCTGTGGCGGAAGGTGCAGAAGAACCTATCGGCAGGACGCGTGCAGTCCGTCTCAGTGCGGCTGGTGGTAGAGCGCGAGCGCGAGATCCAGGCCTTTACGGCCAAAAGTCAGTTTCGGATCATCGCGGAGTTTGTCGAAAGTGGTCGCGGCTTCAAGGCCGAACTCCAGAAGCGATTTGACACCGAGGAGCAGGCTCGTGAGTTCCTCGAGTCGTGCATCGGCGCAGACTTCACCGTCAGCAATCTCGAGGTCAAGCCCGCGAAACGGTCACCCTCAGCCCCTTTCACAACGTCTACTCTGCAGCAGGAAGCCAGTCGCAAGCTCGGCTACTCCCTGGTGCGCACGATGCGCCTTGCGCAGGACCTCTACGAGGCCGGACAGATCACCTACATGCGTACCGACTCGGTGAATCTCTCGGAGCTTGCCATTGAGGGGGCTCGGCAGGAAATCCTGTCGACATTCGGTGAGGCATACAGCCGACCGCACAATTACGTGACAAAGGTCGCTTCGGCACAGGAGGCCCACGAGGCGATCCGTCCGACGGACTTTTCGCGTCGCACGGCCGGTGCCACCGACGCTCACGAGCGTCTGTATGATCTGATCTACAAGCGCACGCTGGCATCTCAGATGGCCGAAGCGCAGCTCGAGAGAACCGTGGTCACCATCTCGATCTCGACGCGTCCTGACGAGCTGATCGCTACCGGAGAGGTCATCCGCTTTGATGGTTTCCTTCGCCTGTACCTTGAATCGACCGACGAGGAAGCCACCGACGAAGAATCATCGAAGATGCTTCCGCCTCTGAGTATTGGCGCGCGGCCATCGCTTACCCGCATGCTGGCGCGTGAACGGTTCGACCGGCCGCCGTCGCGATATACAGAAGCGTCATTGGTGAAGAAGCTTGAGGAACTCGGCATCGGGCGACCATCGACGTATGCCCCGACGATCGCCAACGTTCAGGCGCGCAACTACGTGGTCAAGGAAGATCGCGACGGACGTCAGCGCGAGATCCGAGAGCTGCGCCTTGAACGCCAGATCGTCTCTCGCACGGTTGAGGTCGAGAACACCGGTGCAGAGCGCTCGAAGCTCTTCCCAACCGACATCGGCATGATTGTGACGGATTTTCTGGTAAAGCACTTTCAGGAGATCATGGACTACAACTTCACGGCCACCGTGGAGAAGCAGTTCGACGAGATCGCGCAGGGGAACGTGCGATGGACCGAGATGATCCGCTCGTTCTATGAGCCTTTTGAGAAGGACCTTGTAAGAACCAGCGAGACAGCCGAGCGGCAGAGTGGAGAGCGGCTTCTCGGGGTCGACCCGGCCTCGGGTCGCAACGTCTATGTTCGCCTTGCGCGCTATGGCCCCATTGCGCAGATCGGTGATGCTGACGATGAGAACAAGCGTCAGAAGGGGCTGCCGGGCAACGCCAGCATGGAGAGCATTACCCTCGAGCAGGCACTGGAGCTCTTTAAGTTTCCTCGCGTGATCGGTGCATACGAGGACTTCCCGATGGAGGTCAAACTTGGTCGGTTCGGTCCGTACATCGAGCACAACAAGGCCTTCTACAGTCTGTCCAAAGAGGACGATCCCTACACGATCGCCGGACCGCGTGGCATTGAGATCATTCTGGCACGACGTCAGAAGATCGCCGAGAACACCATCAAGGTCTTCGAAGAGGACGCGTCGGTGAAGATTCTCAAGGGGCGATGGGGTCCGTACATCGTTGTCGGACGGCAGAACGTGCGCATTCCCAAGGGAACAGAAGCATCGACACTGACGCTGGAAGACTGCCTGCAGCTTGCTCAGCAGCAGGAGCCCCCTGCAAAGACCAAGAAAGGCGCCAAGGCCAAGGCCGACGCAGCCGATACCGCCGCGGCGAAGAAACCGGCCGCGCGAAAGACGCCTGCCAAAAAGACGGCTGCCAAGACGGCTACAAAAAAGGCCGCGGCCAAGAAGACCGCGGCCAAATCGCCGAAGAAGTGAGTGTTGTTCCTGTGGTGCCCGACCTTGGGGTCGGGCACCATGGAGATCACTTCACAAAGAGCATTTCCCGATACGACGGCAGTGGCCAGTGATCGTAGGCCGCAAGGCGCTCGAGGGCATCCGCCGCTTGACGCACACGCCGCATGGCAGGAAGAACACTGTTCAGCATATGGTGTGCCTTGGAGTGCACGGTGTCTCCGCCTAGTTCGTTGTTCTGCGTGCGCAGCGCGGCAATGGCCAGCGCCAGTTCATTGGTCACTTCTGCCAGTTCCGCGGTGGCGCGGTCAATGGCAGGCAGCGAAACACCGGTAGAGGTCATCTCCCGCAGAGAGCGCATGGCACTTGGAAGGATCTGCGTCTGCGCGATCCATTCGGTTGTTTCTCCCTCGATGTTCACCGTCTTGAAGTACTGCTCGAACATCACTTCCTGGCGGGCCTCAAGTTCGCGGCTTGAAAGGACATTGTTGCTCGCAAAGAGCCCGGTGTTCTTCGGACTGACCAGCGTCTCGATGGCATCGATAGCGGTCTTGAGAGCCAGAAGCCCCCTACCGGCCGCTTCCTCGTGCCACTCGGACGAGTACCCGTCACCGTTGAAGAGGATCCGCTTGTGGGCGCTGTAGACTTCCTTGACCACATCGCTGAGTGCTGATTCGATGGCCTGACCTTTTTTCAGGCGCTTTTCGACGCGTGAGGAAAGGTCGTTGATCGCATCGGTGGCGATGACGTTGAGCACCGTGATCGGAAACGACACGGACTGCGATGAGCCGACGGCACGGAACTCAAACTTGTTGCCCGTGAAAGCAAACGGCGAGGTCCTGTTACGGTCACCCGTATGCTGTGGCAGTGCCGGCAGCACCTGCGTTCCTAGACCCAGAAAACCGGCCTTTTTCGACGCTCCGCCCTTGCCAGAAACAATGCGGTCGAAGATGTCGGTGAGCTGCTCTCCGAGGAACATCGACATGATGGCAGGGGGCGCTTCATTGGCCCCAAGACGATGGTCGTTCGAGGCAGATGCCACACAGGTACGAAGCAGATCCTGATGGTCATCGACGGCCTTGATCATGGCCGCACAGAAGAAGAGAAACTGCATGTTGTCCTGCGGCGTGTCACCGGGCTCAAGCAGGTTATGCCCCGTATCGGTGGACATGCTCCAGTTGACGTGCTTACCGGAGCCGTTCACGCCGGCAAAGGGCTTTTCATGAAGCAGGCAGACCATGCCGTACTTGCGGGCGGTGTTCTTGAACACCTGCATAAGAAGCTGTTGATGGTCCGCGGCGATATTGGCATGCTCGAAGATCGGTGCGATCTCAAACTGTCCCGGAGCAACCTCGTTGTGACGCGTCTTGACGGGAATTCCCAGCGCATAGAGCTGATGTTCTGCGTCGGTCATAAACGTCAGCACGCGGTCGGGAATGGAGCCGAAGTAATGATCCTCCAGCTCCTGGCCCTTGGGCGGCTGGGCTCCGAAGAGCGTTCTACCCGACATCACCAGGTCAGGACGACGGAAGTAGAACTCCTCGTCGATCAGGAAGTACTCCTGCTCGGCACCCACCGTTGCCACCACGCGTTGTGACTCGTCGTCGCCAAACAGCCGAAGAGCTCGTAGCGCCGCCGTATTGACGCACTCCATGGAGCGCAGAAGAGGCGTCTTGTTATCAAGAGCTTCGCCGGTCCACGAGGCAAAAGCCGTCGGGATGCATAGCGTGGCGCCGTTGGAATGTCGCATGATGAACGCCGGCGAGGTCGGATCCCAGGCCGTATATCCGCGCGCTTCGAAGGTTGCGCGCAGACCACCACTCGGCAACGATGACGCGTCAGGCTCACCCTGGATGAGCTCCTTGCCGGAGAACTGCGAAATAGCAGAACCGTCCGACGTAGGCGTTACGAATGAATCATGTTTTTCGGCCGTCAAACCCGTCAGCGGCTGAAACCAGTGCGTATAGTGTGTGGCCCCCTTTTCCATCGCCCATGTCTTCATGGCCAGTGCTACCGTGTCCGCGATCGCCGGATCGAGCGTTGCTCCGCGCTCCGATGTAGCCAGCAGCGATTTCCAGACCGGCTTGCTCAGGCGCTGCCGCAACTCCTCCATCGTCAGCACATCGCTGGCAAAGACTTCGTTAACAACGTCGGACGGTGACGGAACATCAACGCCGTCCAAGCGCCAGTTACGCGCTACCGTTGAGACATCCACATTGTTTGCCATGCTGGCTCTCCCCCAAGTGTAAAGAGTTTAGATGATTGTAATTGCCGGTGATTCCTTGTGCGTGCTGAGCACGACATTTGTCTGCGTACGCGAGACGCCCTTCCACTGCTGAATGGCCGAGAGCAGTTGTTCGAGTTCGCCCGTTGTCCTGACGCGGATCTTCAGAAGATGTGACGCCGTGCCGGTAACGGCATGACACTCCTGGATCTCCCTGCGCGCGCGGCATTGACGCCGAAATCCATCGTAGTTCGTGCTTGAGTCCATGTCGACAAAAATGAACGCCGTCACGTCGTACCCGAAGTCGACCGCTCGGAACAAGGTCGTATACTCGCGGATGGTCCCGTCGGCCTCCAGTCTGCGAACGCGATCGCTGACCGTCGGTACCGATGAACCGACCTGTTCGGCGATCTCACTGAGGCTCAGGCGCGCGTTCTCCTGCAGCAGAGAACAGATCTGTCGATCGAGTTCTTTCACGATAATGCCGTACGTTCGTTAAGATTGACGCCTGCAAAACTAACGTTCGTAAAGTTCCACCCACCTTTGTAGCAGTGATGTTGAAAACTATTTTCCTCTGGACGTTCCGCACGATCCTGGCGTTTCTTGTCGGGACGGTCTTGGTCGTTGGCCTCCTGCGCGTGATACCGCCGGCCATTACACCGCTGATGGTGTGGCGTCTGGTGCAAGCCCCGTTCAGCGGACGGTCCATGCTTATTCGACATCACTGGGTTGGCTACGACGAGATCTCTCCATGGGTCGGGCGCGGTGTTGTTGGCGGCGAGGACGCAGGATTCATGCGGCACAATGGCATCGACTGGAACGCGGTCGATCGCGCGCAGCGTGTGAACGCCTCAAGAGCCAAGCGCGGACGTCCGCCGCTTGGTGCCAGCACCATTACCATGCAGACCTGCAAGAATGTCTTTCTCGTGCCATGGCGGTCGATGATCAGAAAGGCCTTTGAGGTGTACTTCGTGTACCTCACCGAAGCGCTGTGGGGCAAGAAGCGCATTCTTGAAGTCTACCTGAACATGATCGAATGGGGCGACGGAGTCTACGGCATCGATCAGGGCGCGAAGAGCGCTTTCGGTGTCGGGGCAAAAGATCTCACCCGCGACCAGGCGGCTCGTATGGCTGCGATCGTTCCCAACCCCCGGCGTTTCAGCGCGTCGACGCCGAGTGCCTATACTCTACGCCGTGCGGCCTGGATCCGTGGCCGCATGAGCGTGGCCGTGCCGAAGTAGATCAAGACACGCCTGCATGTCTGCTGGAAGGGGGCTTTCAAAGGTCATCCGCTGACCCGTGACCGGATGCGTGAACGCAAGCATGCGTGCATGCAGAGCCTGCCTGTTGATACGTCCGAGCAAGGAAGATGCCAGAGGTCTGTAGGCCGTGTGCAGGCCCCCTACGGCAGTCTCCCGACCTCCATAGTCTGCATCGCCGATGAGTGGATGTTTACCAGAGCTCAGGTGTACGCGGATCTGATGCGTACGTCCGGTGCGAAGCCTGCAGGCGATCAGTGTGGCACAGTCGAACCGCTCCAGAACGCTGACCTCGGTTGCAGCATACTTTCCCCCCGTGCGAAGCACGGCTCGCAGGGTTCGATCCTTGGGAGAGCGACCGATCTGACCCTCGATAAGCCGGTGATCATCGGCGATCACTCCCCAGGCAAGCGCTACGTACTGACGTGAGACCGTGCGGTTTGCAAACTGCGTAGCAAGGTGCATGGTCGGACCATATGTCTTGCCAATGACCATCACGCCGGTGGTATCCCGATCGAGACGATGCACGATACCGGGTCGAACACCGGGAACCTCTTCTGCACCAAGCTCATCGCTTCCCCACTGTGCCTGGTCATCCTCATCTGCTTGATCATCACGAGGCGCAGAAGCTGCATCCTCATCGTCTTCTTCGCCCCATGACTCGCGGGCTTTGAGAACGCGCATCGGCTCACGCTGTCCGAGGTGCCATAGCACGGCATTGACGAGTGTTCCATCGCGGTTGCCAAGTCCGGGATGGACAAGAATTCCGGCAGCCTTGTCGATCACCATCAGGTGCTCGTCCTCATAGAGGACCGACAGTGGAATATCCTGCGGGATGAGCTGCAAAGGGGGCGGCCGCATAACCGTAACGCGGATCACATCGCCGGGACGGATCTTGTAGTTTGCCTTTGTTGGACGGTCATTGACCGTTACCGCATCAGCGTCGATGGCCTTCTGCACGCGCGTGCGCGTGGCGTGCACAATGCTGTGCGTCAGAAACGCATCCACGCGCTCGGGCCTCTGTCCGGACGGAATGGCAAACTCGTACACATGCTCACTCCACTCCAGCGGCGATCGCGTTGCCGGCGCCTCCGCCTCAGCCTTCTTTTTCATCACGGACGCTGAACAGGGGCAGGTTCTGGTCGCTGATCATCGAGGCGATGAGCAGGGTGACCACGCCGACAGATACGCAGGAGTCAGCAATGTTAAAGACAGGCCAGTGCGTGTACAGCTCTCCAAAGAGCGAAACGTCGGGAATGTCCACCTGCAAAAAGTCAACGACCTTCCCATAAAACAGTGGACCCTCTCCGTAGATGACGCCGTAGAACATCCGATCAATGAGATTACCGACGGCACCGCCCAACAGCAGAGTGAGGGAAAATCTCACGAGGCGGGCAGTCGCCGGCGTCTGCATGATCATCCTGACTATCAGCATCACAATCCCGATCGTCAGCAGCGTCAGGATGATCTTTGCATCCCCCCATCCAATGCCAAAGGCCATACCGGGATTCTCAACAAAGGTCAGTCGGAGCGTTTCTCCCAACAGGGGGCGACTCTCACCGAGGAACATCCCGTGGTGGACCACACCGAAGAGGTCGAAGCCCTTGACGAGGACCTTCGTGACCTGGTCGAGTACCACAAGCATCGCAGCGATGATCAGTGGCCAGCGTACAGAGCGAAATGCCTCAGACACGTTGATCAGTTCGAACCTTTAGCCTGGATGCGATCAATTCCGTCATCTGGACAGCGCTTGCGGATCTTGTACGATGCGGACTGCGTGGTGATCGGTACGGCGAGCAGTCGCTCACGCGCAATGAGAATTCCGCACATATGACAGATTCCGTACGTCTTGTCGTCGATCCGCACGATAGCCTCATCCAGCTTACGGATGTAATCCTGCACGCGCTGAATCTGAGCGTACGTCTTCTCCTTCTCGGCTGCCTCGGAGCCCTGTTCGGCCATGTGCATGGAGTAGATCGACGAATCTTCGTTGGCCTCACTGTTGGTGAGGTCCTCGAGACGCTCCCGTAGCATACGGAGCTCCTCAAGGGCATCAGCTTTTGCGCGTTCGATGTTTTCGCGGAAAGACTTCAGATCCGCATCAGAATAGCGCGGGGTCTTCTTGACAGGTTGCTTTTTTGCTGGCACTGGTATCGGTGAAACGGATGATAAAGAAGAACCCGCACCGGTGGTCGTACTGACCGCCGATGCGGGCTTCATATTCGCAGTCACTGTCTTGGGTTGCGGCTTCGGACTCGTCATCTTCCTACTTGCTGCTGCTGAAACCGTACCCGTCTTGGCTGTTGCCGAACTTTTCTTCGACGCGGATGCAGACGTCTTTACAGACGCAGATCCTTTGGAAGCCGATTTACCCTTCGACGTTGCTGACTGCTTGGCCGAGTTAGGAGTTACCCTTACTTGGCTTTTTTTTTTGCCGCAGGCTTTGCAGCCTTCTTAGCTGGCTTTGCCGCTGGCTTCGCAGCCTTCTTGGCTGGCTTAGCTGCTGGCTTTGCAGCCTTCTTGGCTGGCTTTGCCGCTGGCTTCGCAGCCTTCTTGGCTGGCTTTGC
>DNLG01000078.1:40093-45661 GCA_003488525.1 Bacteroidota bacterium
GCTGGCTTTGCAGCCTTCTTGGCTGGCTTTGCAGCCTTCTTAGCTGGCTTGGCCGCTGGTTTCTTGGCGGCTTTCTTTGCTGCTGCCATGAGAGTACCTCAAAAAAAGTGAAACATGAAAACGCGTGCGCCACCTTGACGCACCATCATCAAACACGCTGAACGCGTACGTTGACGTGACGCCCGTTTATCTCGAGTCCAGTTCCTTCGAACTGTCCCCCCCGCTCGAGCGCTTCCGCCAGCGTTTCCATTGCAATGTACGACCGCATGGACTCGAGCGCGATGGACGTGTCATCATCTGTCTCGTAGAGAACAGTGATGCGATCCGTCACATCAAACCCCGAATCCTTACGGAGCTTTTGAAGGCGACTGACAAACTCACGAGCGAGACCCTCGCGAATGAGCTCTTCGTCTAGTTCGGTATCAAGGGCGACCGTTACGCCGTTGTCACTTGCAACAAGCCAGCCTTCGATATCCTCGCTGATGATCTCAACGTCTTCGAAATCAATCTGCACATTTCGTTCACCAACATCGATCGTCAGGACTGACGACTGCTCGAGCCTTCGAACATCGTCATGCGTCATGCTCTTGATCGCGTTGGCCACCGACTGCGTGTCGCCTCCATACTTACGCCCAATCACTTTGAAGTTCGGGCGAGCACTGCGACGAACGATGTTCGTATCGTCCGAAACGTACTCGATGGATTTGACGTTGATCTCTTCTGTGATAATCTCTTCGACCGACTGTATGTGTCTGCGCATTTGCGGACTGTCGACCGGAAGAAGAATTCGTTTCAACGGTTGACGCGTTTTGATCTTCGCCTTCTCTCTCAAAGAACGAGCAAGAGAAACAATTCGTTGCGCTTGCTGCATGCGGTGTTCCAGATCGGAATCGATGACTGTCTCATCGCACCGTTGCAATATAATACAATGCACAGTGAATTGTTCTTGATGCAAACGCAATCGTAAGAAAAGTGACTCAGCTAAAAACGGAGCAACAGGAGCCGTCATTTCCGTGACGCGAAGCAGTACCTCGTGCAGCGTCTGATAGGCTGCACGCTTGTCGGCATCGTACTCACCTTTCCAGAAGCGACGGCGGTTGCGACGCACGTACCAGTTGGAGACTTCTTCGATCATAAACTCTTGTAGAAGTCGGCATGCCCTGGTCAGATCATACTCATCCATCGCTGCCGTGTAGCTCTTGATGAGCGTGTGCAGTCGTGAGATGATCCAGCGGTCGATCTCCGGACGCTCTGCGATCGGGATCAGCGACTCGGCCGCTGAATAGCCGTCAACATTGGCGTAGAGAGCAAAGAACTCATACGTATTCGTGAGCGAGCGGAAGAAGTCGGCGATGACAGTCTTCGCAATATCATCCTCATTCCACAGCTTGGGCTTGTGGACCGGCGAAGACGTCATGAGGAACCAGCGAATGGCATCGCTGCCGAAGCGTGAGATGACCTCGAACGGATCGACGGTGTTACCCTTCGACTTCGACATCTTCTGACCACGCTTGTCGAGCACAAGATCGTTGACTACCACATGGCGATATGCCGGCGCATCGAAGAGCGCCGTCGAGATGTTGTGCAGTGTATAGAACCAGCCTCTGGTCTGATCGATTCCTTCAGCAATGAAGTCCGCCGGGAACGATGCCTCAAAGAGCTCCTTGTTCTCAAACGGATAGTGGAACTGTGCAAACGGCATGCTACCGGAGTCGAACCAAACATCAACGACCTCGCGCGTGCGTCGGTACGTCACACCGTCGCGTTCAAACACGACACGATCAACGAACGGCCGGTGCAAGTCCACGGCCACTCCGCACTGCGCCACAGGAACGCGCGTACCATCTTCCCGCTCATAGAGTCCGGCATGAAGTTCTTCGATCGAACCGACGGCGAACATCGACGTACCGTCCTCGCTGACCCAGATCGGAAGGGGGCTACCCCAATACCTGTCGCGGGAGATCGACCACTCCTTGACTTCTTCGAGCCAATTTCCAAAACGGCCCTCTCCGATCTCTTCGGGATGCCAGTTAACGCTGCGATTGAGTTCGACGAGCCGATCACGATAGCGCGGCGAACGAATGAACCAGGAATCGCGCGCATAGTAAATGACCGGGTTGTCCGTGCGCCAGCAATGCGGATAGCTGTGCAGGTAGTCGAAGGACGCTTTGTAGATCTTGCCGGCGATCTTCAACGCCTTGACGATGTCACGATCGGCCCCCTCCTCGGTGTGATCCGAGTACGTAAACGACTTTACGGCACGTCCCGAAAAGTCCCTGATCTCCGATGAAAAGTGTCCGTTTGGAGAGACCGGCTGAGGAACGGGCAGATGAAAGAGCTTCGACATTTCGAAGTCGTCCTGGCCAAAGGCCGGCGCAAGGTGCACAATTCCGGATCCGTCATCTGTCGAGACAAAGTCGCCTGGAAGGATCGTCAGAACATGCGGATGCTGATCAGCATCGAGAGCAACATCACTGAAAATCTGCTCATAGGCCGAGCCAACGATCTCCGAACCCTTATGCGATGAGAGAATCTCGACGTCGCCTTCCAGGATGGCAAGGCGTGATTCAGCAAGCAGAAGCTCTTCGCTGATCGTTGACTCACCTACCTGGCGCGTGTTACGAACGCGCACGTAGGTTATACCGGCGCCAACGGCAAGAGCGACATTGGCAAACAACGTCCACGGCGTGGTCGTCCAAACCAGAACCTTCACACCACGAAGGGACTCGACCGGCGAACTGGTAATGGCGAGCTTGAGATAGACGTTGGGGTCACGGACCTCTTTGTAATTCTGTGACAGCTCATGCGACGATAGTGGCGTGCCCAGCGTTGGGGACTGCGGCACCACCTTGTATCCACGGTAAATGAGCCCCTTATCGAAGAACTGCTTCAGAGCCCACCAGACGGACTCGATGTAGTTGTTCGTGCAGGTGATGTAGGCGCTGTCAAGATCAAGCCAATGCCCCATCCGACGTGTAAGCGTGCGCCATCCGCTCTCCATGGTGATGTTGCGGTAGACAATGTCCTTGCATGCGGCATTGAACACGTCGACGCCCATCACCTCGATCTGCGCCTTATCGGTGATGCCGAGCTCCTTCTCGGCACTGAGCTCCACCGGAAGTCCGTGCGTGTCCCAGCCGGCCTGGCGGCGTACGAAGAAGCCCTGCATGTTCTTGTAGCGGCAGACGGAGTCTTTGATGGTCCGCGCAAGAACATGGTGAATGCCGGGCTTGCCGTTTACCGTTGGCGGTCCTTCATAAAAAGTGAAGGACGGCGCTGATTGTCGCAGTTCCTGAGTACGAGCGAACACATTATTCGCTTCCCAGTATTCAAGGATGGACTCTTCTTGCGTTGGGTAGGAGAAATCGTCAGGAAGAGGTTGAAACATGTGCTGCAGGAATCCCCAGATGATCGATCTCACAAAGTTACGAACGTGATCTTGAAGGTCGTGCCGGCACCCTCTGCTGATACCACATCGATCGTGGCATGGTGTGCGTCAAGAATCCACTTGACGATCGACAAACCGAGGCCGGTACCCTGGATGTCCTTCGAGCGCGCTTTGTCGACTCGGTAAAAGCGATCATAGATATGCGTCAGGTCCTCGGCAGCAATTCCGATTCCGGTGTCGCTGACCAGCAGACGCGCTTTGCCGTCGATGGCAAGCAGCTCCACACGCACAAAGCCCCCTTGCGGAGTGTACTTGATGGCATTCTCGATGATGTTCAGCACCGCCTGATGCAGTCGGGTTTTGTCGCCCTCGATCATCACGTTCGAGGCGATGTCCGTCGTAAATCCGACACCTTTACTATCGGCCATCAGCAGCATGTCATCGCAGATGTCCCCTACCAGAACACTCAATGAAACCGGTGCGCGCTCGATCGTAACCTGCCCCGACTCGGCGCGACTGATCTCAAGAAGTCCCTGCACGACGTTTGTCAGTCGCTCAACCTCCTCAAGGCAGCTGGCCAGCGTTGCCTGATACTCCTCCACGCTCATTGGCCGACGCAAGGCAACACCGAGCTCGCCCATAAGGATGGCAAGGGGCGTCTTGAGCTCATGCGATGCATCGGACGTGAACTGCCGAACCTGCGCAAATGACTGCTCAAGCCGGGCGATCATCTCGTTGAGCGTGTCGATCAGCCGCGCGATCTCGTCGTTGTTCGGCGATCGCGGCAACCGAAGCTGAAGATTGCTGGCCGTGATCGACCGCGCTGATCGTGTGATGTCATCGACAGACTTCAAAGAGCCCCGTGCAATGAACCATCCCAGAATACCCGAGATCACCAGAGCCATCGGCATGCCATAGAGCATAAGCGAGAACAGGCGACGCAAGGTCTCATCGACCTCAGACAGTGGGTACGCCGCCGTAACCGAGGCTACGTCTGCCGTGATCATCACGATACGATAGCGCTCACCGCGCAGCCAGTAGTGCGAAAAGATCGGCGCGGGCTTTGCCGACGATGCCTCGCGGGCGAACATCCCGTAGGTGGGCAGGCTATCCGTACCAAGGTTGTCTGACTTCCACGCCACCGCTCCGTCATCGGTAGCCAGTTGCAGAGCAGTGCTCGATGAGTTCAACAGCATGTGCTCATAAACTGCCGACCAGACCGGATCCTCTGGAGCGACGGTCCCGCTGCCGAGTATCGGCCCGACGAAGTTGCGCATGTTCGGACGATCAAGGATATCGACGCGCAGAGGATCGGTCTTGGAGAGTCGGCCACGAGACCGCAGCGAGGCAAGGGGCTTGCGGGCCTGCTGCTGCTCCTTGCGGATAATGTCCAGCAGTGAGCTTCCTGCCCGCTCCAGCGAGGCATCCAGATTCCGAAGAAGCTCGTTGCTCACCGTCACGTACGCGATACCGGCAAAGCCGGCCAGCGTCACGGCAACGATGGTCCCATACAGAAGGGCGAGTTTCGCACGAAGGGTCAGATTCACGGTCCCGAACATACACAGACAATGCAGACCACGAATCGGGATTCTATCTTTGCCGACCATGCATTGCGATCCACGACCCATCGGCGTTTTTGACTCGGGAATCGGAGGCCTGACGGTGCTGCGGCACCTTCTGCGCCTGATGCCCGAGGAGGACTTCGTCTATCTTGGCGACACGGCCCGAGTGCCGTACGGCAACAAGTCGGCCGAGACAGTGCGCCTGTATGCGTCACAATGCGCCGATTTTCTTCTACGTCACGATGTGAAGATGATCGTGGTGGCATGCAATACGGCCTCTGCGCTCGCGCTCGATGTGCTGCGAAGCCATCACTCTATTCCGGTGCTGGGTGTCATCGAGCCGGCGGCCGGCGAAGCTGTGCGCCTGACGCGAAGCGGATCCATCGGCGTGATCGGCACGCGGGCAACGATCAACTCCGAATCGTACCTCAAAGCCATTACCGAAGTCGCCGGTGAGCGGCCGGTCGCCATTCACTCGCGCCCCTGCCCACTGCTGGTTCCTCTTGTCGAAGAAGGTTGGGAGGACGCGCCGGCCACACGGCTGCTAGACGAAGAGTACGTTCGCCCCCTGCGCAAGGCCGGGATTGATACGCTCGTTCTTGGGTGAACACACTACCC
>DNLG01000147.1:0-1501 GCA_003488525.1 Bacteroidota bacterium
ATCCGGTGGAGCTGGCGCAGCTGTGGCGTCGGGAGAACGCCAAGTGGCTGCACGTGACGGATGTTGATTCGTGGAATGGTCGCTCTTCCGAGGTCAACGACCGCACGGTGGTGCAGATGCAGAAGTCGGTGGACGTGCCGGTGCAGTACGTTACGCGGCGCGACGCGGTGGAGGACTACCGGCGCCTGCTGGAGCAGGGCGTCTACCGTGTGGCGCTGAACGTTGTCGTGTGGACCGATCCCGAGGGGGTGCGGAAGCTGGTGGAGCAGTACGGACCCAGCCGCGTGATCTTTGGCGTGCGCGCGCACAACGGACAGATCGACCTTGGGCAGGGGGCTGGCAGCGTCAGCGATGAGGACTTCATCCGTCGCGTTCAGTCGATCGGTGGCAAGCGGGTACTGTACACCGAGGTGGACTGGGAAGGGAACCTGACCGGTGAGGATCTGGCTACGATCCGACGTGTGGCGTCCATCGCGCCCCTTCGCATGACCATGGCAGGGGGCATTGCATCACCGCAGCAGCTCTGGGAAATGCAGCACGACGTGCCGGCGAATGTTGATTCCGTCGTGATCGGACGTGCGATGTACGAGAACCGATTTCCATGTCAGGCGATGTGGCGCGAGATCGAGGCCGACCTCGAGCCCGACATTCATGCGCGCGCCCACACCATCGGCGAGCAGTCGTCTCTTACTGAATGCGAACCACCAGCGACAGAGAAACCGCGACCAGATCAAGCGGCGTCGCCGTTGCCAGACGCATCCACCGACCCGTAAGCTGCAGATCCACGCGCTCCGAGATCGGACCGACCGCGCCGACATGCGCCCCATAGCACGCTCCCAACGTCGAGCTAAGCACCGGTAGCGCCGCGAGCTCATCCGTCGGGATCAGATATCCGAAGCCCCCTTCAATGCCCAGCAGCGGTGACAGGCCATGCTTTAGTGGACGCCATGTGGCGGTAACCGTCATCTGAGTGATCGAGACATCACCCGAGAGCGTGTCGGTGCCGAGGCCGTTGCCTGCCGATGAATTCATCCACGAGCCGCCGATGCCAAGGGCAAGTGACCGCGACGCCGACCAAAGGTAGCGAAGGTCATACTGCACTGTCTGACGCATCGACAGCGAGTCGTGCAATGCCCCCTGCGGACGCGCAAGGCGCACCGAGGCGGCAACATAGCTGCGAGCTGATTGCGCCTGCATCGGCGCCGCGCATGCAAGACACAAGAGCACGAGTGCGCAACGAAACCACATCATACAAGGTCAGTCCGGGGAGTGTTTTTCAGCAGTCAAGATAGGGAAGCAAATCCCGATTTCTCGTATGTTTGCCGCACTGCGGATACCCGTGTGACGAATGAAATCGAGCAAGGACAGACATGCCCCAGATCATCATTGACGGACAGGTCATCGAGGCAACGGCCGGTCAGACGATCATCGAGGCCGCCCTCGAGAGCGGTAAGACCATCCCGCACTTCTGCTGGCACCCGGCGCTGTCGGTAGCCGGCAA
>DNLG01000147.1:1790-2987 GCA_003488525.1 Bacteroidota bacterium
GCTCATCAACCATCCGCTGGACTGTCCGATCTGCGACGAGGCGGGGCAGTGCAAGCTGCAGGAATACGCCTTCAACCACTCGAAGGGCAAGAGCCGCTTCGACGAGGAAAAGACCCACAAGGACAAGCGTGTTGAGCTCGGCCCGAACGTCATGTTCGACGGCGAGCGCTGCATCTCGTGTTCGCGCTGTATCCGCTTTGCCGACGAAGTGGCCAAGCAGCCGGTGCTGTCGTTTGTGCAGCGCGGCGACAAGGTGACGATCCGCACGTTCCCGGGCACGACCTTCGACAGTGAGTACTCGATGAACGTCATCGATATCTGTCCGGTGGGTGCGCTGACGAGTATCGACTTCCGCTTCAAGGCTCGGGTGTGGGAAATGTCCTTCACCGACAGCATCTGTCCGGGCTGCGCTCGCGGCTGCAACATCAGCATTGGCGTGATGAACAACGAAGTGCTGCGTGCCGAGCCCCGTACCAACATGCATGTGAATACGTACTGGATGTGCGACACCGGACGTCTGGCCGTGCCCGACATGGTCAACGAAAACCGTCTCGGTGCGCCGCAGGTACGTCGCGGTGGACAGCTTGTGGACGTCAGCTGGGACGAGGCCATTGATGCTGCTGCGTCGGCTCTCAAGGGGCTCAAGGGCGACCAGATCTTTGTGTTCGGGTCGGCCAAGGCTTCCAACGAAGACAACTACCTCATGTCCAAGCTGGCGCATGACGTGCTCAAGACCGGCAACCTCGACTTCATCAAGCACAACGACCATACGTTTGGCGACGAGATCCTGCGTCTGAACGACCGTGCCCCGAACGCCATCGGCGCGCACTCGGTCGGCATTGCTCCAAAGAATGGCGGACACAGCGTTGAGGCCTTTGGCGGACGTGCTGCGCACGGAAGTATCAAGACCGTGATCGTGCTCGGCGATGATCCGGCCGGCGTGTCGCCGGAACTTGCCCAGGCCCTTGCCGGGGTGGACAACATCATCGTGATCGGCTCGCATAACACCGCCACCACCAAGCTGGCCACCGTCATCCTGCCGCGCTCGACGTGGGCCGAGACGGACGGCACGTTCACCAACACCACGCACCGCGTGCAGCGCTTTGAGGCAGCCGTGGTGACCAAGGAGAA
This sequence comes from Bacteroidota bacterium, assembly GCA_003488525.1. Lineage (GTDB taxonomy): Bacteria > Bacteroidota > Ignavibacteria > Kapaibacteriales > Kapaibacteriaceae > UBA10438. The sequence continues at coordinate 2,922 of DNLG01000147.1, forward strand.
CATGCGCTCGATGGGCATGAAGATGAGTCGGTGGGATAAGTTCGGAGCCCCGAACGACCGCTGGAC
>DNLG01000147.1:3188-5135 GCA_003488525.1 Bacteroidota bacterium
GAAGCCCTTGGAACTACATGGAATTACGCCAACTCTGCAGCCGTCTTTGCCGACATCACAGCGCACATCGCCCCTTTCAAGGGCATGACGCTTGAGGGCTTGGGCGAGCATCAGGGACTGGTACTGGGCAAGGGCACCGAGCCTGAGCCAAAGGGAGTCGTTTACGAATCGCACGTGCTGAAACCACAGTAACACTATGGCCATTCCAACACATCTGCTGATCGCTCTCATCCAGGCTGGCATCCTGGTGAACCTGATGCTTGTGGCAGCCGCCTACATGGTGCTTGCCGAGCGGAAGATCGCCGCCTGGATCCAGAACCGCGTCGGACCCAACCGGGTAGGCCCATGGGGCTTATTCCAGTCGTTTGCCGACGTGTTCAAGCTATACCTTAAGGAGGACGTGGTACCGGCTGCGGCTGATTACCGCTTCCATGCGCTGGCGCCGGTGATCTCCATCGGTGTGGCCATTACGGTGTATGCCATCATCCCGTTCTCGCCCGCGTATGTGCACGACGGCGTTGCGTACAGTCTGGCGATGGCTCCCAACATGGACATCGGCATTCTTGCCGTGCTTGCCATGACGTCGGTGGGAGTTTACGGCGTGGCTCTTGCCGGTTGGAGTTCCAACAACAAGTATTCGCTTCTTGGTGGACTCCGTTCGGCTGCGCAGATGATCTCCTACGAGCTTTCGATGGGCCTGGCCATCATTGGCGTGGTCCTCGTGGCCGGCACGCTCAACATCGTCGAGATGATCGACAAGCAGGCCGCCTACGGATGGAACGTCTTCTACCAGCCGGTCGGCTTCATTCTGTTCCTCATCACGGCTCTGGCCGAGACCAACCGCGCCCCGTTCGACCTACCGGAGGCCGAACCCGAGCTTGTTGGTGGCTACCACACGGAGTACTCGGGCATGAAGTTCGGTCTGCTCTACCTTGCCGAATACGCCAACATGCTGGCCTCCAGCGCCATCATGGCAGCCATGTATTTAGGGGGCTGGGATGCGATCCCATTCCTTGATGATGCGACGGTCCTCGGACTCGAAGCCGGCTCGATCCCAATGGTCCTGATTGGTCACGTCGTCTTCCTCAGCAAGGCCTTCCTTCTGGTGTTCGTGTTCATCTGGGTGCGCTGGTCTCTTCCACGCTTCCGCTACGATCAGCTCATGAACCTCGGATGGAAGATCCTTCTTCCGATCTCCCTCGTCAATGTTGTGGTAACTGGTCTGGTGATCTTCTTCCAGCAGTATTTCTCGAAGTAACTGAACGCGCCGTCGGCGAGGGAATGTTGCGGAAGTATTGAACCCGAAACCTAAAACCTCAAACCTCAAACCTGTTATGGCCAACATCAAAGAAAACATCGAATCGCAGCGTCTGAATTTCTGGGAGCGCATCTACCTTCCCGAGATTGCCAAGGGGCTCGGGTTGACGTTGAAGCAGATGTTCAAGCCCAAGTTCACGCGTCAGTACCCTGAAGAGCGTTGGATTCCCGAGGGCTCCTACCGTGGACGTCCCGTTCTGGTGCAGGAGGAAGACGGTGAGCGTTGCGTGGCGTGCGGTCTGTGTTCACGGGTATGTCCGGCTCTTGCCATCGAAGTTCGCGCCGGCGAGACCACGGCAGAAAAAGAACGCTACCCAGAGAAGTTCGAGATCAACATGCTCCGATGCATCTACTGCGGCTTCTGCGAAGAGGTCTGCCCGGAAGAGGCCATCGTGATGAGCAAGGATTACGAACTCGTCTTCGGCTCACAGGAAGAAGGCATCCTCGGCAAGGACAAGCTCCTGGTCCCCGTTGCCCAGCTCCAGGAACGTCTGGAGTTTTTGCGGCAGTGGCGGTGAGCGCCTAAGCGGAGGGAAGCGCGCATAGCGCGGGGGAAACCGGAGAGGAGGGAAGCGCGCAAGCGCGAGGGAAACCAGAGGAGGGGAGAGCGCAACGCGCGAGGGAAGCCTG
>DNLG01000003.1:0-5204 GCA_003488525.1 Bacteroidota bacterium
GACACCCATTGGTACAGGGCGCGGCGCACGGGAGGGGGCACGAGGCGGATAAGCAGTGAGGCTACTCTGTGGATGCCGCCAAGGCGGGCAAAGAGATAGATAATGGCTCGATCTTCAATGAGTAGTTCTCTGAGGTGCGTCAGGACGTAGACTGTATCGGGTGGACCCATGATGCCATGAGCTTGCAGAAGCGCAGCACCTTCGTCGGACTGGAAGGAGAGGTACTGAAACTGACCTCGGGTGTCGAACCGATGGAGGTAGCGCACGACGATGTCGCAGAGGTTGCAGACGCCGTCAAAGATCACCGTGATCGATGCACCGGCCGGCATATCAGGCTATACGGGTAAGGTGTGCCACGTAGAAACCGTCGCCACCGTCGTCGCCGGGAAGGGTGGTCCATTGGCGCTCGAGGACGAAGCCGGCGCCCGGGATCGATGCAAGGAAGGAGGCGATCTGATGAGCCCCCTCTTCAGGCAGAATGCTGCAGACGGCGTACACGACACGTCCGCCGATTTTGGCGACCTTTGCGCCGTGGCGAAGCAACTGCAGCTGCAGGGCAAGGAGCTCCGCAAAGCCCTCCTCGGTGCGGTGATACAGAATGTCGGGGTTGCGCCGAACCACGCCCGTGCCGGTGCATGGGGCGTCGATGAAGACTCCGTCGGCAGTTTCGAAGAGTCGCTTGATAACCTTCGTTGATGTTGCCAGGCGCGTCTCGATAATGTCGACACCGGCGCGTGTGGATCGGTGCCGCAGCGCCTGGAGTTTCGATGCCACCACATCGACGGCGATGATGCGCCCCTTGTTCATCATCGATGCCGCGAACAGTAGAGTCTTACCTCCCGAACCAGCGCAGGAATCAACAATGCGTTCGCCGGCCGCAGCCTTCAGTTCCTGTCCGGCGCGCACGGATGTGATGTCCTGCTGTTCGAACCAGCCTGCTGCAAAGGCCTCCGTTGCGAACAGTCCGAACGGACGATCAATGCGAAGCATTCCGTCGCTAACCGGGTGCGGTGCATGTTGGTGAAGGGCCGTGCGGCAGGCATCGAGCGTGCTGCGAAGGGTGTTTACGCGGACAAAAACCGGAGCATCTGACAGCATGCGGGCCAGAACTTCATCGCGGCGTTCACCATACGCCAGGCCGACGCGCTCGCGCAGCCATTCCGGGAAGGCGGCACGGTGAGGATCGACAACCCCGTCGAGCTCACCCTCGAGGGCAGCTTCGATGTTGTCGTAGCGAACCGCCTGGAAGATCACGCGACGCAGCTCCGAGGCGAGTTCTTCCGATGGTGAAACATCGCGGAAAAGACGTTCGATGGAAGAGGTCAGGTGTCGACCCTGTGCGAGCGTATCATAAACGCAGTCGCGCACGGCGCCATGCAGAGCAGCGGGTAGGGGCATTGCGTCAGGTTGTGATCGTCAGAACATTCGACTGAGCATCGAACGTCGCAGTGAATCTCTTCAGGTTTGTTGCTGAACCGCTCAGAGGCTGTCGGGTAACCGAGCCATCCGTTCGCGAGAACTCAGCACGATGGCAGGGGCAGACGCAGTTGCCCTGCGGCGATGCCGGCAGATCCACCGGGCAGCCCTGGTGCGTGCACGTCGAACTGAAGACAGCGAAGGTAGAGTCGGCGATCCTCGAGATGAAAACGGGTTCGTTGGCATTCAGCCCCGTCACTGCCTGAAGCGTTATCCCGCCGATGGCGGCCAGTTCGGGGAGTTTCGAGATGTCGACCGTGAATGTCTGCCCGGTCGGTGTTGTCGGGTTCGACTCATCCTGCTCGCATCCGGTAACGATACCGGCGATGACCGGTGCTGAAAGGACGAGGCCGACCGATGAGGTGGCGCGACGTAAAAAGTCTCGACGTGACTGCGTTGACATGTCAGGGGGCTCCTCAGATGTTGTTAGGATGACTTCCGCATACGAACCACACCAAGGATGATCAAGGTTCCGCACACACCAAGAACGAACGCATAGCACCGTGGGAAGTCGGCAACGGTGCTGTTAAGCGGAAGCAGGCCAAACTTGAATGCCGGCACGTACTCGGTCGTGCGCGTGATGGTGCCGAAGAGCTCGTCTTTGACCTCCTTGACGATCTCTTCGCGGTCCTTTGAGAAGACCTGATGTCCGTCCTGGTGCCATGCATAGCCCCCTACCAGAATACCAACGATTCCGAGGATGATGAGCAGGCGATTGAGCATGTCGACTCCGTGTAGCAGGTGTCAGTAGAAAATGTGCAATTGGAAGTTCCAGCGCGACGAATAGCCATCCCTCCACGTGTCGAGCACGCGATACTCGGGTCGAAACTCCACGTAGGGCAGAAGAAAGATCTGCGCGCCGACAATGGCCGTGTTGGTCTGGACTGTACCACTGGCATTTGCCTGATCCGTCCAGTAGCGCTCGGCTCGAATGTACGGGAACGCCCACGTCGTCGCCTGATACATGAGCTCGGCTGACCAGTTCTCGGTCTCGATCACATCATCAAGGTCCATCCCGGTACGGTCGATCAACAGCGACAGGTGATCACTCAGTCCAATGCCGGCAAAGGCGCTGGTGAGCATGAAACTGCCATTGCGAAGAATCGACCCGCCGAACCACATGTTGAGGTTGCCATCAAATGCACGCGGCCAGACGACGGCGCGTGCCGTGATCGTGGGCTGATTGCCGCTGATGGGAGAATAACTCTGTGTGGCTCCGTCACTAATGCGAACCTGCGATAGACCTTCGGAGCCGAAGACGCCGGTCTGCACGGTGAGCCACTTCAGCCCCTCATAGGTGATCTCTGCGCCATACTCCGACCAGTCAGGAGCCACGAGCGTCTGCCGCGTCGTTGACGTCATGAAGCTGTATGCGCCCATCGTATGGTCATCATAGCGCATGCCGATGGACGGACGAAAAAGACCGGCACGCAGCTGGGGGAGACTCAGCGAGGGGGCGATGATCACGGAGGCCGACCCCATGCGCTGTCCGGCATAGACAATACGCTGGTCGCTGTTCGGACCCTGCCGCAATGCTGCAAGGTTGAACATGCCTTCGATGGTGACAGCTTTGATCGGCGTGAGTGCGGCATACAGTGACGCCTGCATCGGAAACGTGGCGCGCTTGGAGTCCGGACTCGTGAACGCGCGTGTGCTCTGCACTCGGGCATCCATACCAAGCGTCAGCATTCCGTCGAAGAACGTGTTCTCCTTGTCGATGGCATACATCGGTGCAAGGAATGACGAGTCGCGACTGATGAGCCCAACGTCATACCAGCTATACCAGCCCAGGTCGTTGCGGACACCGCCACCCGACGGTGCGACGTGGCAGTTGGAGCAGCGGTTGCCGGATATGGCTGAAAACTGAGGGATCGCCACAGCAGTAGCCGTGGCGATCCCCATGATGATCGAGATGAGCAGTGCTTGCATGCGCACTAGAATCCTACTTCAGCTTAAAGGTTGCAAGGCACTTTTCGAAGATCGGCAGATAGACTGACTGCTCGGGCTTGAACCAGTTCATCGTCACGCGCACCATTCGGTCGCCCTTGACCATGAAATATGCCCTTGACTGGATGTTGGCCGCAGGGTTGTAGGTGAAGTAGTAGGCCTTCACACCCGAGAGTGACGTTGCCGTTGCGCTTCCGCCACCATACTTGCCCTTGTTTTGCTCGATGATCTTATCGAGGTTCTTCTGGTCCTTCGCATCGAACACGTCCACCTGAATCGTACAGTCCAGGCGCGAGCCGGCGAAGCTCATCGAGGACAGACCCGAGGCCTGACCCTTTGTTCCCTGGAAGTTCTGTGGGATCTGGATCGTAAAGTCCGGAGCATTGTAATTGCGCAGAGTATCGGAAGGGGGCTCTGGGGCAGCCGGACCCGAAGGGGTAGGAGCAGCAACGACAGGACGCTGGGCAAGCTTCACGCTTGAGAGGACCTCGGCGAATTCCTTCTCGTATTCGCCGAAGGTGTTGCCAAAAGCAGCCAACGTAACGATCGTTACAACAGAGTCATTCTCCGCAAAGTAGATCTCCGAGCGATACTCTCCGTCTTCCTGGTCGAACTTGACGGCCAGCTTCTGTGCTGGCTTGCCACCGAGGGTTGCCACCGAGCGTTCGTAGCGATCGAGGTTATCTTCAAACTCCAGCTTGGAGCGCTTGACCAGAGAGTCGATCGTAGTGGCTGAGTCCAGCGGGAAGGCACGCAGCTCGATCTTCGCTCCGCCCTTGCCTTTACCGAAGGACAGGAAACGGGAGCTATGGGCCTTTGACGAGATTGCCAGAACAAGGTCGCCGCGACGCTGCTGCACGAACCAGTTCTTGGGCACCTTGATCTCGAATTTGCGGATCTCGTCCTTGCGGAGTTCAAGACCCTCGATCGGCACCGGTGTGGCTTTGCGCGAGCAGCTTGCCAGGGTCATGACAAGGACCATGGCGAGCGTGACGTAGCGAAGTGTGGACATGTTGCGATTCTCCGTTGTGTTAATCATCGATTTCAGTTGTTAAGAGCCCCTTCCCGAACCCACTGCGTCATACCGCTGCGGTGGTTTGCCGAGACGCGTTCCTGCAGCAGTCCCCACGGATGAGAAAAGGTGCCATTGAGAACCTGGATAACGAGGCTTTCGTCCGGCTTGCCCGGCACGATAAGATTGCCGCGGTCGAACATCAGCGTCGAGTACGACGTCAGCCGAATGCCTGCAGCCGGATTGATATCAGCATGGCATCCGCCCACGCCGCATGAAAGGGCAATGAAGGGCAGGACATGTGCTCGGAAGCTCACGTTCGTATCAGGAAAGATGATGTCGGCCGGGTTGGTCACCACATTATCACCGCAGGCGGCCAGGGCTATGCACGAGACGGCCATTGCGGCAACGATCAAGGGCGACCACAAGGGGCTCATCAGTAGCTCTCCTCCTGAGTCGGGAAGGCTCGCCCCTTGACGTCTGAAACGAATGCCTGCACGGCCGATGTCATCACATCATGCAGCTCGGCGTATCGACGCACAAAGCGAGGGCGGAACTCGGTGGACATGCCCATCATATCGGTCCACACCAGGATCTGTCCGTCGCAATCCGGTCCCGCTCCGATGCCGATCGTTGGAACGTCGACGAGTTTCGTGACCTCTGCGGCAAGCGAAGACGGAATCTTCTCGAGAACGATCGCGAAGGCTCCGGCCTGCTGCAGCGCCACAGCGTCGCGCTTGATGGCATCGGCCTCCGAAGGATCCAGGCC
>DNLG01000003.1:5426-6383 GCA_003488525.1 Bacteroidota bacterium
ATTCCGGCGTCGGTCATCATGTGAACGGCTTCGATAACGCGCTGGCCCCCTTCAAGCTTGACGGCGCCGCTTCCGGCCTCTTTCATCAGACGTCCGGCGTTGCGAAATGCCTCCTGCGGCGTCACCTGATAGGTCATGAATGGCATGTCAGTAACCACCAGGGCGTGTTCGACGGCGCGAACAACGGCCTGAGTGTGGTAGATCATGTGCTCGAGGGTGACCGGGATGGTGGTATCGTGACCCTGTACGACGTTGCCTACGGAGTCGCCCACCAGCAACACATCAACACCGGCGCCATCAAGAATGCCAGCCGTGATCGCGTCATACGCCGTCAGGCAAGCAATGGCCTTGCCGGCAGCCTTCATATCGATCAGGCGCCGCGTGGTAACGCGTTTTCTGGTGGTTGGTGTTACGGACATGTGAAGGGGCTGGTTTGACTGGCAAAGATAGCCGTCTTGCCCCTACATGGCGTTATCTTATCGTCATGCTTTCGCCCGTGGTTTCGCTTACCAACCTCGATCTGAAGGTCCCGCAGGGCTCATCCGTCACCTTTCTGTCGGATGTGCATCTGGGGTATGGTGACCGTGTGGCGGACCGTGAGCGCGAAGACCGTCTGCTGAGCGTCCTGCGCAGGGCCATGCAGACGTCCTCACATGTGGTGATCGTCGGCGATCTGTTCGACTACTGGTTTGACTACGGAACCGTGGTCCCATCGCGCTTCGTCCGGACGCTTTCGGCCCTTCACGATCTGAAGGATGCCGGCGTTGAGATCCTGTATCTGATGGGGAATCACGACTTCGGTCATTACCGCTACTTCGAGCAGGAACTCAAGATCCCGGTGATCCTCGGTGACGTTTCGGCCACGGTCGGTTCCAAACGACTCTACATCGCCCATGGTGATGGAAAAGCCCACAACGACAGTGGTTACCTGGTCCTGCGCGCCGTGCTGCGCAACAA
>DNLG01000035.1:0-909 GCA_003488525.1 Bacteroidota bacterium
GATGCCCCCTTCGAGCGCTGAAAACCTCACCGAGTTCACCTCGGTCGTTGGTGCTCGCCTGGCCACCGTCGTCTCGGACAGCCTCAAGACGCCGGTCGGCATCGACGTCGTGGGCAAGCGACTTCTCGTTGGTGACCGCGCCGATGGGCGCATTCATGTGTTCGACATTGCCGATCCCGGGTTTGCGCATCTGGGTGCGATCTCCACCGGCGCTACGGAGCTGCTTGGCATCACCGTCGGTCCGGATCAGCGCATCTGGTTTGTCGACCGTGCCACGGCACGCGTCTGCCGCCTGGATATGGCCGCGGAGAGCGCCCTTGCCGCCGAGCGCGATGTGGTTGCGGCACGCAGCGGCGACACGCTCACGTTTGTCTACACCAACGCCTCGACCACGTCGGCAAGTCCACTGCTGAAGATTCGTTGGACCAGTGACCGTACCGGACGCAGCACGCCGTGGAGCACACTTCCTGAGCCGGTGACGATCGCCGCCGGAGCAAGTGCCCGCGTGGCGGTGGTTGTGCCGACGCTCGACACGCTGTCGGTGACGCGCTGCGAGATCATTGAGATGCTCGACAAGGATGTGATGGGGCTTCAGGCGACCACCGTCGTGGTGCCGGCAGGTCTGCGCCGCGCGGTGGTGCAGGACGAGCGCATTGGGACGTTCGACATCCGTGAGGCCGTTGCGCTGACCTCGCGCATGGACTACGTAACGATCACGTCGGACGTCTTCGTGAGCGTGGCCGATGATCTTCGGGCGCTCAAGACCATGCTCTGGAACAGCGGCTCGTTCGGGGAGATCAGTGCCGTTGATGAGGCGGTGCTCATGTCGCTGCTCGACCGGAATGTGGACGTCTTCCTGATCGCTGACGACCCGCTGGCGCTGCGTCTGGAATCGCCCATGTCGGGCGC
>DNLG01000035.1:1122-2363 GCA_003488525.1 Bacteroidota bacterium
CCATCAGCGAGGGGGCAAGTACGTCCCCAATTTCCTGCTGCGCCCCCTGAGCGCTTCCAAGAGCATGATGATCCGCAAGGGCGACACGGCCTCGGGCGCCGTACGCATGGAAAAGCAGACGTTGCGCTGCATTGTGATGGGCATCAACGCGTCGCGTTTTCTCGACGGAGTGCAGCGCACGCAGATCCTCGACCGTGGACTTGCCTGGCTGGAGGAGGCGCAGAATCCTGATACCGTTCAGACGTCGGTCGATGAGTCGGATCAGTACGCCGACGCGCCGACACTTACCGTGTTCGGCTCGGCGTCCAGCGGCATGCAATGGCGCGTGGAGCGCGCCGGCGCATTCGGATCCGAGCATACCGTCGTGGAAGTCTACAGCGTGACGGGTCAGAAACTCATGACGGTCTATGACGGACGTCTGGCCGAGGCCTCAGGGACGTTCGACACGTCAAACTTGGCCTCTGGTAGTTACTTTGTGATTGCTCGTACGGTGAATCGTCGAATGCACTCCACGTTCATCAACCGCTGAACTGCCTATGAGGCGAACTGCCTCCACATCGCTCCGCCAACGTCGCTCCTCGGAGGAGCCACCGGCGCATGTCTTTGGTCTTGACGTCGACAAGGACCTGGCGTTTCTGCTCAGCGAGGGCAAACAGCATCTTGCCAGGTTCAATCCGGATCTCATCGAACGGGCCTTCCGATTCTGCGTCAAAGCCCACGAAAAGGACGTACGCCTATCGGGCGAGCCGTACTACACGCATCCGGCCAATGTGGCCCTGATCGTTATGCGGGAGATTCCGCTGGACGATGTGAGTGTGGTGGCGGCTCTGCTGCATGATGTTGTGGAAGACACAGCCTTTACCCTCAAGGACGTCAAGGCGGAGTTTGGCGCCGAGGTGGCCGAAGTGGTCGATGGGGCGACGAAGATCAGCGATGTGTTCAAGAGTCGCGAGATCACTCAGGCAGAGAACTACCGTAAGCTCCTGCTATCCCTGGTCAACGACGTGCGCGTTATCCTGGTCAAATTCGCCGACCGATTGCACAACATGCGCACGATCGATTCGCTGCCGCGCGAGCGTCAGGAACGACTGGCGCGCGAAACCATGGAGATCTACGCCCCCTTCGCCCACCGTTTCGGTCTGGGAAACATGAAGTGGGAGCTCGAGGACCTGTCCTTCAAGGTGCTCAATCGCGATGCGTATGACGACATCCAGCTGCGCGTTAACAAATCCCGTCGCGAG
>DNLG01000035.1:2609-8428 GCA_003488525.1 Bacteroidota bacterium
CGCCCGAAGCACCTCTACTCCATCTATCGCAAGATGCTGGCGCAGGGTAAGACGGTGGACGAAATGTATGACCTAATGGCCATTCGCATCATTCTTGATACCAAGGACAACAACGACTGTTTCCTTGCCTACGGCATCGTGAGTGAGATCTACCGCCCTATTCCCGAGCGATTCAAGAACTTCATCAGCGTCCCGAAAAAGAACGGCTACCAGTCCCTGCACACCTCGGTGATCAGTGGTGATGGCAAGCCCCTTGAGGTGCAGATCCGCACGCGGGCCATGCATGACTTTGCCGAGCGCGGTGTTGCGGCGCACTTCCGATACAAGGCCAGCACCGGGTCGACCGCCAGCTGGGTTGACGCGTCTGACCTTGAGGAATGGGCAACCTGGGTGCGCGACGTTTTTGAAAACGCCGGCGATGAGGCCGCCCAGGAGCTACTAGAGAGCTTCAAGCTTAATCTCTACCAGGACGAGATCTACGTCTTCACACCGAAAGGTGAACTGCGAATCCTTCCCAAGGGGGCTACCCCGATCGACTTCGCCTTCGATATTCACTCGCAGGTGGGCGCGCGCTGCATCGGCGCAAAGGTCAATGGGAAGATCGTTCCGCTCGATCATGAGCTGACCACCGGCGACCAGGTCAGCATTCTGACGTCGAAGAACCAGACGCCACACCGCGACTGGGAACGCATTGCCGTTACCCACAAGGCCAAGACGCACATCCGTCGCATCCTCAATGAGGAACGTCGTGCTCTTGTTTCCGAGGGCAAGGATATCTGGGATAAGCGCGCCAAGAAGCTCGGTCTGCACATCAATGATGATGAGCTCGAACGGCTTTGCGTGCTGGCCAAGCTCGGAGGTCGAACGGACATGTTCGTGTCGCTGGCCAACGGCAGCATGACGCCTGAAGCCGCGGGCGATATGATCCGTCAGCTCGTGGCGCCGGCACCGGCCAAGACCGACGCCTATCCACTCTTGAGCGCGCAGCAGTTCCGTTCGGCAGCACGTGAGAAGAACGAGGGGCTGGTCCTGCGCGACCCGGGCGCATCGTCGAGCGCCAAGATCATGTTCTCCTATGCACGTTGCTGCAACCCCGTGCCCGGAGACGCCGTTGTAGGTATCGTGACCATCGGAAGCGGCATCAAAGTGCACCGCGCCTCATGCCGGAATATCGCCGACCTGCAAGACAAGCTGCAGAACCGTATTGTCGAACTCGACTGGGCTTCGACCTCAGGGGGCGAGTTCCTGGCAGCCATCAAGATCACCGGTGATGACCGGCCAGGCATGCTGAACGAGATCACCAGCGCGGTGATCTCGGTACAGAAGACCAACATCCGCGGGGTGAACATCGACGCCTATGATGCCTTGTTCGAGGGGATCCTCACTGTGTACGTGGTAGACCTTGATCATCTGCAGCGAATCTTCGACAAGCTGCACAGCATTCGTGGCGTCAAATCCGTCGAGCGGTTCGAAGAGTGAGGCGCGCTTAGCCCCTTTCGTATATTTGGCGCTGACTTCTTGTCTCAACTTCAGGGAACTGACGTCGTGAGTCTTCAGTCGATACTGTTTTCCATCTTCGCCATCGGAGCCGTCGCCTCGGCGGTCTTTACGATCACGCGCAAGAACCCCGTTGCCTCGGCCATGTCGCTCGTGGCACATTTTTTCATGCTCACTGGTCTGTATCTGACGCTCCAGGCACAGTTTGTGGCTGCCGTTCAGGTGGTGGTCTATGCCGGCGCGATCATGGTTCTTGTGGTCTTCGTGATCATGCTCCTGAACGTCGGACGTGAGGTGCAGGCGCCGAGCGCCAGGTCATTGCGGCCCACGCTTGCCATGCTCATATCGAGCATCCTCGTGGTGATGGTCTCGAGCGTGATCGTCTCGAACCCGACCGGGAAGAATGCCCTGTCGGATAAGGCCGTGGAGATCGGCACAACGGCAAGCATCGGGAAAGCCCTCTTTACCGGCTACCTGTTCCCGTTCGAAGCCGTTTCGCTTCTGCTTCTGGCCGCCCTCATCGGCGCTGTCATCCTGGCCAAGCGCCACGTTTCGGAGACACAATCATGATGCCGACCTCGATCCCACTCGACTACTACCTTATCCTGTCGGCCGTTCTCTTCGTGATCGGCGTGGTTGGCGTGGTGACGCGTCGTAACGCGATCATCATCTTCATGTCCATCGAGCTCATGCTCAACGCCGTCAACCTTTCGATGGTGGCATTCTCGTCGTTCCTTGGCGACATTGCCGGACAGATGTTCGTGTTCTTCATCATGGCCGTTGCCGCTGCCGAGGCAGCCATTGGTCTGGCCATCGTGCTGGCGCTGTTCCGCAACAAGCAGACGGTGTATGTTGATGAGATCAATCTCATGAAGTGGTGAGCCCCATGAAGACACTCCTTGCGCTTTCGGCATTCGTCCTCATCGGCCTGGCGGGCTGCTCTACGCCGGCAGAGCCGGTCTATGAGGCGCAGCAGCTGAAGATCGACGATATGACCCGGACGCCTGGCTTTACCTGGTTTGTGGCCGAGATGAACAGGTTCACTCCCCGCCCCGAGTTGCTTCCACCGATCACAGCAGCGTTCAACGCCTCGGCCGGCAAGAAGGTCTGCATCTTCGTGAAGGCCTCCTGCTCATGCCGTGGCACGCAGCGTCTGTTCCCGCAGATCGTCAGGACGCTTCTCGATGCCAACGTGCCGGAGGACAGGATAGAGGTCTGGTCGATGCGCACCGAGCGCGACCGTCATAGCTACGAGAGTCTTGTGTCCATCTCCTCCCTGCCGGCCATCTATGTGCTGCAGGACGGTGTGGTTCGTGATTCGGTTCTCGATTACGATTACAACGAATCCAACGCCGACTCGCTTATCGCCCGCGCCGTGGCCCGGTAGGAACCATTGGCAAGGGGGCTGGACATTCTTCCCCGCACGACAAGAAAAAAGCCCCGACTCTCGAATGAGAGTCGGGGCTTTTCCGTTCGACGTGCAAGCGGCGGGAGTCGAACCCGCACGGGTTTGACCCCGCTGGATTTTGAGTCCAGTGCGTCTGCCAGTTCCGCCACGCTTGCTGGATGTGGGCAGTGAGGGATTTGAACCCCCGACCCTCTGCTTGTAAGGCAGATGCTCTGAACCAACTGAGCTAACTGCCCGGATTATCCTCCGGAGAGGTGCGAACATACGGAATTTGGATGGATCACGGCACAGCTTCGACGCGTCGGACCTCAGGAAGTTGACGTCGAACAACTCGCTCGACACCCGCCCGAAGGGTCATGGCCGACATCGCGCATGTGCGGCAGGCGCCCATAAACCGCAGTTCGAGGACGCCCGTCGTGATCTCGAAGGATACGAACTCGATGTTCCCCTTGTCGGCCTCCAGATACGGACGCACGAGCGCAAGGACATCTTCAAAGCGCTTACGGTCGGCCTCGGTCATAGATCGATCTGAAGGGGCGAAGAGAGCGTGTTAGCATTGGCAATGCGCACCTGCTGAACGATCCTCTCGGCCACCGATCGGAAGGCATCGCCCATCGAACCTGACTCGGGATCGAGCACGAACGGGAAGCCCGCATCGGCCCCCTCGCGCACGCGCACATCGATGGGCACTTCGCCCAGAAATGGCACCTTGTACTCCGCGGCGACGCTCTGCCCGCCCCCTTCACCGAAGATGTAATACTTGCGCTCCGGCATATCGGGTGGGATGAAGTAGCTCATGTTCTCGATCACGCCGAGGACATTGACGTTGACCTTTTCGAACATCTGGATCGAGCGGCGGACGTCGGCAAGCGCGATCTCCTGCGGCGTTGTGATCACCACGGCACCCGTGAGCGGTATGCGCTGCGTCAGCGTCAGCTGCACATCACCCGTGCCCGGCGGAAGGTCGAAGATCAGAAAGTCCAGGTCGCCCCAGACGATCTGCTCGACCAGCATTGTGAAGTATCCAGCCAGCATGGGGCCGCGCAGAATGGCCGCCTGATCGCGCTGCATCACAAAGCCGATGGAGGCTACCTTAACGCCGTACGCCTCGTTCGGATATCCGATGACCTTGCCCTCGGCGTTCTTCTCGGCGCGCATGGACTGGTCCGTCAGACCATACATGGTCGGCTGGGATGGTCCGTAGATATCGGCATCCAGCAGGCCCACACTTGCGCCGCGCTGCGCCAGGGCTGCTGCAAGATTTGCGGCCATCGTGGACTTACCGACGCCGCCCTTGCCCGAGGAAACGGCAATAAGGTTCTTCACACCTGCAAGAGCCGGCGAGCGCTTGACGTCGGTCGTACGCTCACGCACCAGAACGTCCACGTTGGCCGACGGGTAATTTGCCAGAATGGCCGCCTTGCAGTCGTGGTCGAGTCGACGCGCGATCCAGTGAAGGGGGCCGATGGCTTCCAGAAAGACCCGTACGCGGTCTCCGGCGATCTCCACCGAATGCACCGCTCCGAGCTGTCCAAGGGTCTTGCCAAGGTCTGGATCGATGATCGCGTGGAGTAACCTTTCGATGTCTGCGCTATTCATGACGTATTCGTGGAGAGTTCGTGAAGGTGGTGATTCGGTCGATGATTGCGGGCGCAAATCTACCCATCAATTGCGCTCCGGAGGAAACCTCCGTAATCGTCGCACGGTTCCGTATCTTTCCGCCCACTTTTTACCGACTGTTCACATTCGTTTCCCTTTCGGAGTTCTCAACCATGAAGAATGCTCTTATCGCAGCACTCATCGTTGCCTCGTCGGCATCGATGTTCGCGCAGAAGAAGCACATTATGCCCGAGCCGAACATGCTGCCATCGATGCAGTCTGCGGCCGCGCTGACGCCAGCAGACATTATGGCGCCACCATCGATTTCCAAACCTGACGAGCAGCCACAGGCCGCAACGTTCCGCCGGATCTTTACGACGGACGTCCGCAGTCAGTTCCACTACTGGCCGTTCGGTACAGCCTCGGGCGACGTCTTCAAGTACGACCCTAAGTCGAAGACGCTGAACCTGGCTCGCAACCGCGCGATCCTGACCAACACCATCACCGGTGTCGATATCGGCATCATGCGTTCGACCAACGGCGGCCGGGCGTGGGTGTTTGACGTGATCAAGAACACAACGGAGATATTCTACGGCATGCCCAACTTCGGATGGGTCAACCCGGACGAACTGACCGACGCGTCGAAGTATGCAACGGCCATGTACGGTATCCGCTACCCAATCCCGGCACTTTCTTACGGAGGCATGAGCCTTTGGAACCGCACCACCAACGGTGTGTACGAGCTTCCGCTGTCGGACCAGAGTCAGCCGGCTGCCGGATATGATGTGCAGATGGGCGACCTCTACAGCGACAATGCCGGAGGTGCTGTGCACTACGCCGGTACGCTTAATGCCGATAACGTACAGTACGGTGCGTACGGCTACTTTAACTTCAATCTTGTGGTCGAAGATTACGGCATAGCCCCAACGATCCCTTCGGCATGGGCTCTCGACCGCTGGCGCGCAAGCGAAGTGCTCAATTCGTCATTCAACGCTCCGGTGCTGATCTCGGGCGACAATGACGGTAATCTCTACGCCTGCTTCAACAACATTCTGGCAGACGCAGAAGCCGGTGAGCGCAGCGTTCAGGTGACGAAGTCCGGCGACAACGGCAAAACGTGGGGTGCGCTCAACCAGATGCCACGCGAACTCATCGACGACTACATCAAGGCCCGCGGCGGCGAGTTGGGATTCCAGCCCGGCCAGTCACCGTACCAAGGTGGCGCCTTCATCGTCACCGGTGCAGACTCGTACTCCTTCCTGTTCCGCCTTCTGTTCGGTCTTGCCAGTCAGACGCAACAGGGTGCTATTGACTC
>DNLG01000035.1:8670-23694 GCA_003488525.1 Bacteroidota bacterium
CTGCAGATCCAGGACTCGATCTCGCAGTCGATCAACGCGCCGGCAGTCCTTGTGGCTGATAACGGCCGCGGTCATGAGATCCAGATCGCCCGCACGGCCGATGGAAATAACCTTGTCGTGAAGTACATCGACATCAACCCGAACCGCGAGAATACGTTCGCTCCCGTGCGCACCTTCTCCGGCTCGAACGGCAACTACACCGAGGGAGATGCCTACGCCGGTAACTTCGACACTGAGGTCTACATCACCAGCCGTCCGATCGGATCGAATCAGTGGACGCAGGCGGTGAACTGTACAGACGATGCGGACATGGCCATCCGCACCTACATGCCCGATATTGTGCCGACGCTCGACAGCATTCCGGTGGTCCGCATCATGGGCAGCAACGCCGGCATTGCCGCCACGATGCCACGTCAGGCCTTCCAGCTTGTCTGGAGCGGCACGGCCGTTGTGGATTTCTCCATGCTGAACCCGCTGGCATCCAGCGTCAACACCGAAGAGCGTAACTACGCCTTCCGCTTCAACAATGTTGCTCCAAATCCTGTGACCGGTACAGCCGAAGTGACCTTCACGCTTGACCGTCCAGCGGCCACGAGCATCGAATTGTTTGACCTGATGGGTAACAAGATCAGCACGGTCTATTCGCAGTTCCTTTCGGCCGGTCTGCACGGTGTGAACGTCGATGCCTCGCTGCTCGCCGCAGGCACCTACAACCTCGCACTGGTCGTGGACGGACAGCGCACGATGAAGTCCTTCGTCGTCATCCGCTGATCGGCTCGCACACGGGCCGTCATCGACGGTACCGACTGTGAAAACTTCGTATAATAGAGGGCTACCGACGCGTGTTGGTAGCCCTTTTTTTTTCGGATCACGGCCTTGAGTGCCCCCCGTGTCGTTACGACGGAGATCATCGGTTATGAACATCGCTTCTCGTGCCACAGCTGCACTTGTCACATTGCTTTTGGGCTTCGCGGCGGCCAGTGCTCAAATGTGGCTTCCGAACATTCAGCAGCGGGCGATCTTTTCGATCACGGCCAACCCACTTAATCCCCGCACGCTCTATGCCGGCGGTTACGGACGTGCACTCTACGCCAGCACCGACGGTGGTGCTACCTGGCTTGAGCTCAGCGTTGGTGAGCTGGGCGGAATCTCCCAAGTGTCGGCCGTTGTGATCAACCCGGGTGACACGAACGTCATCCTGGCAGGGGGCGTGAACTTCAGCGGCGTGGATCGGTCGACCGATGGCGGCATCACCTGGCGGAACGTCCTCAACGACCCAGAAGCGCGCCGGTTGGAGGTCAACAGCCGTGGAAGCATCGACTTTCATCCGCGTAACCCGGACACGGTCTACGCGCTGCGAACCTTCCCGGCGATCATCTACCGAAGCTCGAATAAAGGGGCTCGATGGGATTCCATCGGAGCGATCCCCGGTCTGGCCACAAGCGACCGGATGAATTCCCTAGCCGTGTGCCCAAATCCCGATAGCGCGCACATCATGCTCGCCAGCGGACGCCGATCGTTGATGTACCGGTCAACCAATGGCGGTCGCGCCTGGACATCCACAGGCACGATGATGGCCGGACACCCGGACTGCGACGTCGTGCAGATCCGCTGGAGTCCGACCACTCCGGGCCGAGTCTACGCCGTTGGCCAGTTTCAGATCAAGACCAACGTAACCAATGCCGGACTGATGATCAGCGATGACTACGGGCTTACGTGGGAGAACCGTCGCTTTCGCGACACGTCGTTTATGTCGCTGGAGGTGTATCCGACAAAGAATGGCGACGAGATCTTTATCGGTGGTGGGCAGTGGTTTTTGTCTGACAAGTCCATTGCGGGCGACTCGATCGTGCTGCGCTCAGTGGACGGCGGCACGACCTGGCAGGACCTGTCAAAGGTGGACTGGATGACCAATGAACTCGGAGACGTCGGCAGCAATATCTGGGGCTTTGCCGTTACGCGCGATGGTAATGGCCTTTCGGAGGTGATCATGGCAACCGAGGGCGGCACGTACCGCTCAACGTCGGTCACCAGTGTGCGCACCACGTCAGAATCAGCAAAGGCATCGATCCGCTCAGCCCCCTCCTCGATCATCATCAGGGTGGACGGCCAAGAGTCGGCAACGTACATGATCGTTGACCTTTTGGGGACATGCGTTGCCAGCGGACGCATCGAAGCCGGCGCTGAGGAACGTGTCTCCACGTCGGGTCTGGCCCATGGCACCTACGCCGTGCGCGTGCAGCATCCAACGGGTATGACGACGGCGCTTGTTCAGCGCTGATCAAGGGGGCATTCAAGTACTGTCTATGCGCCGAACTCACATCACCCTGACCCTGCTCGTGCTGCTGATCTGCTGCAGCACGGCACCGGCGCAGCGCTGGCGAGTACTGACGCCGACGCTCTCGCATACGATCATGATCAACCCACTCGATGCCGCCAAGCTGTACGTGGGTAACTGGACAAATCAGATGTTCCGCTCGGATGACCGCGGCCTGTCGTGGCGCACGGTCGAGCTGGGCGACCTGAACGTTATCAACTACCTCACCTCGACCGTTGTGACGCAGGCCGATACGGGCGTCATCCTTGCAGGGGGCTTCTGGTTCGATGGTATTCGCCGCTCGTCCGATGGTGGCGCGTCGTGGCAGCGCGTGCTGACCGATACGATCAACAACGCACGTATGTGGTTCATTTCCGAGGCGATCATCGAAGACCCGACACGTCCCGGTCTGCTCTATGCCGCACGCGGCTCTACCTACAACGGCATCTGGCGAAGCAGCGACAACGGCTCGACGTGGGACAGCATCGGCACCATCTCTCGTCAGCTTACCGGTCGGCTATGCACCATAGCCATGCGAAGCGACAGTACGAACGTTCTCTTCGTGGGCGCAACCGGCGGTCAGATCTTCCGCTCCGACGACTCCGGTCGCACCTGGCGCAGCGTACCGGTGAACAATGGCGCTCTGACCATCCGCAGCGACAGTGAGATCCCGAAGATCGTCTTCTCGCCAGGTAACCCATCAGTAGGCTATGCCGTGGTGACGATCGTGATCGAGCAGAACATCAAGGGCAACGGCGGACTTCTGCGCACCACCGACGGCGGCGCCTCATGGAATCGCATTGCCTTCCCCGACACCAGCCTCTGGGCGGTCGATGTACGCTCACGCAACGGTCTCGACGAGATCTTTGTAGGGGGCTTCCGTATCCCTAACACGGACACCGTGATCAAGGGCGACGGTCTGCTGTTCCGCTCCTCCGACGCCGGCCAGACATGGGAGCGTTTTCTTGATGTGCCCTGGGGCGTGAACGAAAACGGCGATAGCATCCGCAACGTCTGGGTCATCCGCTGCGACCCCACATCCGACCGCGTCTATGTAGCGGCAGCTACCGGCCTGTACGCGCTGGATGAACCAACGTCCGTCTCGACAGATGAAACTGCTTCTGTGCGGCCAGCATTGGTCCGCTCAGACGTCCGCAACGACTTTATCGAGGTGTCGGCATCGAACTGGCCGGCACAGCAAACCTCCTGGCGCCTCGTCGACGTACGCGGATGTCAGGTTCTGCAGGGTACCCACGATGGCCCCCTACCACTGCGTATCGACGCATCGTTACTGCCGTCGGGACTATATGGCGTCGAACTCCTCAATGCTGCCGCAAACCACCGCGCTGGCGCAACGTTCAGCATACACCGATGACGGTCAGTACCCAGTACCCAGTACCCAGTACCTAGTCTAGCACAACCGTATTTACCAGATCGCCGAGGCGGTCGATGGAGCAGGTGACCACGTCGCCGGGTTTGAGCCACCAGGCAGGATCATAAACTTTGCTACCGTTGAGTTCCAGGAAGCAGCCTGTGCCGCAGGTGCCGCTTCCAATCACGTCACCCGGGTAGAGGGTTACGCCGTAGCTGGCGCGTTCGATGATCTGAGCGAAGGTCCACGACATGTCCTTGACGTTGCCGGTGGAAACGTCCTGACCGTTGATGACGCACTTCATGGCAAGATCGTAGTGGTTGCCGACGGGCGTCGACGTCGTCACGTCGGCCAGCTCGTCGAGTGTCACCAGCCAGGGACCGAGCGAGGTTGCAAAGTCTTTGCCCTTTGCCGGACCGAGGTTGAGCTTCATTTCCTGCATCTGAAGTACTCGTGCCGACCAGTCGTTCATCACCATCAGGCCGGCGATGTACGAGTCTGCCTCCGAGGCCTTGATGTTGCGACCTTTTTTGCCAATGACAATGGCGCATTCAAGTTCGAAATCAAGCTGCTGACAGTGAAGGGGCTGAACATGGATGTCGCCCGGACCGAACACTGCCTGATGATTAGTGAAGTAGAAGATCGGAATCTCGTCGAACTCCGGGATCATCTCAAGCCCGCGGTTGCGGCGGGCTGCTTCGACGTGCTGACGGAACGCGTAGCCGTCGCGCATCGACGTTGGGTGCGGCACCGGCGCGCAGAAGGCCGCATCGGCGACGGCGACGGAGCAGGCAGCCCGGGCGGATGCATCGGCACTGCCATACCAGGCCACGACGCCGTCCACCGCTGCGTGGGCTGCTTCGCCCCCTCGCAGATAGGTCAGCATATCGGCAGGGGCACCGGCAACGCCGCTGGCTGCAACATCAACGATAGTGTCACCAACGAGGACGCCAAGGCGTTCCTCACCATTGCGTAGGATCGTACAGAGTTTCATGCGCGTAAAAAGGTAAGGGGCTTTAACGGTTCAGTGCGTGGCGCAGCGACAGGATGCCAACCGTGCCGAAGCCGAACAGGAACATGAGCTGGAATGGAATCGCCGCAATCTCCAGGTAATGGACCGAGTTGGCAATACCGAAGACGAAGTACGCCGCGAAGGCGAGCTCGACGATGACGATCCAGCTGATCTTGCGCTGGACGTAGCGCTTTTGCTTCCACTGATCGTTGTTCTGCTGAATGGCAAACTTGGGTGTGCGCTTGAACTCCGTCTTCTTGCCGATGAGCGCCTCAATCACGGCGCGCGTGTTGTTCACGGCCAGACCCATTGATCCGGCCATGAAGACCGGGAACAGCAGCAGGCGGCGCTGCCAGTCGAGGTGAATGGCCCGCTGCGCATACATGTAAAAGAGAAACGTCGAGATGCTCGCAAGAACGAACACGGACATGATGCTGTAGAAGTCGTTGTACGACATCAGACCAAACAGCTGCGACGGAGAAGACTCGGCCGCGTTCTTGATCACCACGATCGGCACGTTCAGAAACGCCACCATGATGATGAACGGAAACACAATGTTACTTGTCAGGTGCACCGTGCACTCGAGCTTTTGCTTGAGTGAAAGACCACTCTTCCAGACCGATGGGAGAAGCTTCTTCGCGGTCTCGACAGCCCCCTTTGTCCAGCGGAACTGCTGCGTCTTGAGAGAGTTGATATCAGCAGGAAGTTCTGCCGGCGAGGTCACGTCGTTCAGGAAGACAAAGCGCCAGCCCCTGAGCTGAGCGCGGTAGGAAAGGTCCAGATCTTCGGCGAGTGTATCGCTGTGCCAGTTACCCGCATCCTCGATCGTGGACTTGCGCCACACGCCCGCCGTGCCGTTGAAGTTGATGAAGAAGCCCGCCTTATGACGGATCTGCTGCTCGATCACGAAGTGTCCGTCAAGCGCAAGAGCCTGCGCCTTGGTAAGGAAGCTGTAGTCCTCGTTCAGGTGCTCCCAGCGCGTCTGCACCATGCCTACCTTCGGGTCGGCAAAGTATGCAACCGTCTTGCGCAGGAACTCCTTCTTCGGCACAAAGTCGGCATCGAAGATGGCAATGAACTCGCCCCTGGCAACGGCAAGACCCTCTTTGAGTGCTCCTGCCTTGTAGCCCTGACGGTTGGTGCGGTGGATGTGCTTGATATCGAATCCTTCGGCGCTGAACCGGTCGGCAAGCCGACGCGAGATCTCCACCGTTTCGTCCGTCGAATCGTCCAGCAGCTGGATCTCGAGGCGATCCTTCGGATAGTCGATGGCGCAGACGGCCTCGACCAGACGGTCCACCACATACAGCTCGTTGTAGAACGGAAGCTGAATGGTCACCACCGGCAGCTCCTGCATCGCCCCTTCGGGCTTGGCATGGGCGACCTTCTGCGTCTTGTGGTAGTAGTAGATCATCACAAGTCCGTGCAGACCAAAGGCGAACAGCACGCAGAGTGACAGGAAGTACACGGCAAGAAGAATATCTTCCATGAACGGGTGGGTTTGGGGACTGTGAACGAAGCGTGGATTGATGATGTCTGTCACATCACCGCTTCACCAGTCGGAGACGATGGCCAGCAGGACGTCATCGGCGATTCGTCGGATGGCCCGCTCTGCAGCAAGCCGACGTCCCTGTGTGGGATCGCTGACATCGTAGACGTCGAAATTCTCGAACGTCTTTTTCCATACCACCACGTTTTTTACAGCGTCGAAATACTCGACTTCGACACCGACGACGATGCGTCGCTTCCCCTCCAGATCCCCCGACTGTAGTGCTGCGATCTGATCCTGGACTTTGACCAGGACCGGAGAAAGTCTCGCATCACCGTTATCCTCGACTAGGCGAACGGTGTTGTCGCTCCGAAAACGGGTCACCAGCACATCGGTCGCGAACTCCCGAAATGTCGGATCTCCGAACCCACTGCGGTCGATCACCGAAGAGATCGAGATCGTAGTGATGTGCTCCGGCACGGATCCGCCGCGAAACGAGTAACACCCGGCGAGGATCAGGGCCATGAGCCCAAGAGCGACACGCGAAACTAGACGCGCGTCGGTGTGGGCATGATGACGGATAAATGAAACGTTATTCATCGAGCATCAAGTGCTGCAAAAGGGTTCGTCCGGCGCTCCGCGCCGATAGTTGTCTCGGGTCCGTGACCCGGCCACGCAACATAGTGATCGGGCAAGGGAAACAGTCTCGTCCGGATGGAGTTGATCAGCGTCGGCATGTCTCCGCCAGGCAGATCAGTGCGCCCGACACTGCCGTTAAACAGCGTGTCGCCAACAAACACGCGACCGGCCTCCGCATCCACGAAGCACACGCCCCCTTCGGTGTGACCCGGCGTGAAGAGCACCCCGAGCTGACCTCCGCTATCGAGTCGGACGGACCTCGTCTCGGCATCCATGAGCACCACGTCCGCGACGGGTTCGATGTCAAAGGGAAGGGGCCAGATGGTATGCGCCATCGGATCGGTCAGACGGTAAAGATCTGCCTCGTGCACCGTAACGCGGGCACCGGTCTGGCGCTTGAGCGTTGCGCAGTCGGCCGTGTGGTCCCAATGCGTGTGCGTAAGAAGGATATCGGCAAGGCGCCAGCCCCTTTCGCTCAGCACACGCAGCACCGGCTCTGAGGCTCCATGCGGCGCATCGACCAGGTAGGCCGTCTTGGTCTGATCATCACCGACGAGGTAGCAATTGGTTGCTACCGGACCGCATTCGAAGCAAAACATGAAGCGAAGTTACGACGGGTATTGACGCGCCTTCCTATCTTTGCACCGATCAAGGAGCAAGCGCAATGGAAGCAACAGATCCACTCGTCAATTACCTGCCACTGATGATCATGGTCGTGATCGGCCTGATCTTTGGTGCCAGCAACATTCTTCTGGCCGAGAACCTCGGTCCGCGTAAGAGCACTCGCTCGAAGCTGACCACGTACGAGTCCGGAATGGAACCATTGAAAAGTGCCCGCGAGCGCTTCACGGTGAAGTTCTATCTCGTGGCGATGATGTTCATTCTGTTCGACATCGAAATCGTCTTCATGTATCCGTGGGCAGTACAGTTCCGGGAACTTGGCGGCTATGGTCTGGTGTCTATGCTCCTGTTCATGATCCTTCTCTTCTCCGGATACCTCTACGTTCTCAAGAAAGGTGCACTCAAATGGGATTGAACGAACAGATCGCTCGCGACGGATTCGTTACGACCACCGTTGAATCACTGATCACGTGGGCTCAGCGTAACTCGCTCTGGCCGATGCCGATGGGTATCTCCTGCTGCGCCATCGAAATGATGGCCTTTGGCGGACCCCGCGCGGATTCGTCACGGTTCGGTTCGGAACGGTTCTCCTTCTCCCCACGTCAGGCCGATCTTATGATCGTGGCCGGTACGGTGACGTACAAGATGTCATGGGTTGTTAAGAAGGTGTGGGATCAGATGCCTGATCCGAAGTGGTGTATCGCCATGGGCGTGTGTACCTCCACGGGAGGCATGTTCCGCTCGTATCCGGTGGTGCAGGGTATTGACCAGTTCCTGCCGGTCGACGCGTATGTGTCGGGATGCCCTCCGCGTCCGGAAGCCCTGATGAAGGCGCTCATGTACATCCAGGATAAGGTGGCCCAGTCGAAGCCTCAGCTCGTGAACCTCGGCAAGGATAGCGGCGACGTTCGCCGGTCGGATCTGATCCTTACGCCGTAATGCTGGTTGCCGGCATCATGACGGGCACGTCGGTCGATGCGATCGACATTGCTGTCTGCGACATTTCAATCGAGGGAGATCGCCATGCGATCTCCCTCGTCTCGTTTTCATCAGCCCCCTTCGAAGAGGACCTCCGCCGGAGCATCCTATCGGCGATGGCCGGCGAGTCCACCATGCAGGAGCTATCCGACCTGCCCTTCGAGCTGGCGAGCGCCATTGCCGCCGCTGCGTCGCATCATCGCTCACGGTTCGGATCGGAACCGGAGTTCTACGCCGTACACGGACAGACGCTCTGGCACCATCCGCCGCTGTCGACCTGGCAGTCGCTCTCCGGTCCGGCGCTCTCTGCCCTACTGGGCGCACCGGTCATCCACGACTTCCGCTCGGCCGACGTGGCCGTGGGCGGTCAGGGGGCTCCGCTGGTGCCGATCTATGACCACGCCGCCTACCGCGCCGAGCACGACGTGGTGGCCCTGAACATTGGTGGAATGGCCAACATGACCCTTCTGCGCGCCGGAGCCTCTGCCAACGAGATTCTTGCCTTCGATACCGGACCCGGAAATGTCTGGATCGACGGCGCCGCGCGGGTGACGTTTGGCAAAGGCTTCGATGCAAACGGGGCCATAGCGCGTTCCGGACGTGTCATCCCGCCCATGCTCGACGAGATGCGGACGATCGCTTACTTTTCGGCCGATCCGCCGAAGTCCACCGGACGTGAGCTCTTTACGATGGATGAGCTCCGACGTCTTGTTACGAAGTACTCGCATCCCTCTGCGCCGCTGGAAGACGTCGTCACTACCGTCACCGAGCTGACGGCATGGTCAGTGGTCGACCATGTGCAGCGGTATGCACCAACCACGCACGAGGTGATCGTCTCCGGAGGGGGCTCGCAGAACTCCTTCCTTGTTGAACGCATCGAAGCGCTTTCGCGATCGGCTGACGCCAAATGGTCGGTGCGGGTGGACCCGCAATGGGCCGAGAAAGAGGCCATGGCCTTTGCCTACCTTGGATGGCTGAGCTGGCACGGCCTGCCGGGCAATGTTCCCTCGGTCACCGGCGCGCAGCGTCCCGTGGTATTGGGGACAATTGCCCGGGCTTGAACTCTCGGTCGGTCAAATGCGTTTCGTAGTTTTGCGCCAGCAAAAATGAACGGCAACGCCGCTATCTGCGCACGGCACGCCCCCTGATATCACCACTCTAATCGCATCCGTTGCCATGAGCTTCAACTTGCAGCTGTCCGAAACCCACGAGATGATCCGCGAAACGGCCCGTCAGTTCGCCAAAGACGAGGTCGCACCAACGTCGATCGAGCGCGACAAATCGGGTGAATTCCCCACCGACATCGTCAGGAAGATGGGCGAGCTGGGATTCCTTGGCATGATGGTCTCTCCGGAATGGGGCGGCTCGGGTCTGGACGCGCTCAGCTACGTGCTGGCGATGGAAGAGATCTCCGCCGTCGATGCATCCGTGGGTGTGGTGATGTCGGTGAACAACTCGCTGGTATGCTGGGGACTTGAGACCTACGCCAACGACGAACAGAAAGAAAAGTGGCTGCGGCCGCTTGCCACCGGCGCAGTGCACGGTGCCTTCTGCCTTTCCGAGCCGGAGGCCGGCTCGGACGCCACGTCGCAGCACACGACGGCCGAAAAGGTCGACGGCGGCTGGGTCCTGAACGGCACAAAGAACTGGATCACCAACGGCACAACGGCCAGCACATACCTGGTGATGGCACAGACCAATCGTGAGATGCGACACAAGGGCATCACGTGCTTTATCATCGACCGCAATACGCCGGGCTTCGAACCGGGCCTGAAGGAAGACAAGCTCGGCATCCGCTCGAGTGATACGTGTTCGATCGGCCTGACGAATGTGTTCGTCCCGGACGATCAGATCCTGGGCGGCGTCGGCATGGGATTCAAGATCGCCATGGAGTCGCTCAACGGCGGCCGTATCGGCATTGCTGCACAAGCGCTGGGCATCGCCAAGGGATCGTTCGATGCGGCACTGCACTACTCAACGCAGCGCAAGGCCTTCGGTAAGCCGATCGCCGACCTGCAGGCTATCCAGATGAAGCTTGCCGATATGTCCACACGTCTGGAAGCGGCCCGTCTTCTGACCTACCGTGCTGCCTACATGAAGGACCAGCACCAGAACTATATCAAGGCCGCAGCGCAGGCCAAGCTCTATGCGTCAAAGACGGCCGTGCACAATGCCCTTGAGGCCATCCAGGTCCACGGCGGATACGGCTACGTGCGCGAGTACCTCGTCGAGCGCTACCTGCGCGATGCCAAGATCACCGAGATCTACGAGGGCACCAGCGAGATCCAGCATATTGTGATCGCACGCGAGCTGCAAAAAGAACTGTAAGCGCTACGGGAGTCGTGCGCCGAACTTGATTTCCCAGAGGCGCTGGAAGCGAGTGATGTTGCCGGTATTGTTGACCGAGCGTGACACATCGAGCTTGAGATAGCGCATGACGTCGGAGTTGTTAATGACCGTGAACGGGATCGTCACCGTGATGGTGCTGTTACCGGCAAAGTCGCTCACCTGTCCGGTGAGGCGGTAGGACACGTCGCTCCAGAGCTGGCCGGAGACGGTCAGTCGGGTCTGAGAAAACTCGGCGCCGAGGTCCATCTGGACGCTTTGAACAATACCGCCGATGCCGCTGAGCAGATCGCCAAGCGCCGATGTGGCAACGGCCGAGAGAGAGGCGTTGACTTCGCCAACGAGATTGCCCTGACCGGTGGAGACGAGCTCGTCCTGCGTGCGGCCAAGGAGAATGAGCATCAGGGCATCGCCGGTGATCTTCGCCGAGTCGCCCTGCTGCTTACGGTCATTACGGTACACTGACCAGCGGGCGATGGGCTTCTGTTTTGTGCCGGTGATGGCGATCTCGACGCGGAAGTCTTCCGGGCGTTCATTCACAAAACGTCTGTCGCGGTAGACAGCTGTCAGATCAAGTGTGGGGTTGGACAAGCCCCCTAGCGTAAAGTCGAGCGTGCCACTGGCAAGGAAGGGCTTGTAGAACTTGTAGGTACTGGTTCCGTCCTTCACCCGCACGCGCCCGCGCAGGTTGGTCGAGTTATCAACGAAACGGCCCGTGAAGACCAGCGGGATGGTCGCATCCACGGGCTCGAGGTCGGCAATGAGGATCTCGAATACGCCGAAGACCATGGTCATAAGCGTGCGACCCTTGAGGTAGACGTTGAGGTCGTAGCGCAGAATGTCCGAGAACGATGCCGTGGTTGTTTTGATAACGTTTTCTACCACCTTGCCAACGTCCTGCAGGCCGTCCTTGAGCATCGCAGCGGCCAGCTTCGCCGTGTCCTGTTTGAGCACGTCCATGACGCTGTTGTAGCGCCTGACCGAGTCGGATGATCGGTTGTAGATAAACGAGGTGTACCGTGCCTTCGCTCCTTCGCGTTCTTGCGGGAAAACGATGTCAGCAAACAGCACATCGACGTCGCCCTCGAGATGGGGCTCATCGAGTGTACCAAAGAACTTGATCGGACCACCCTTGCCGTTGGCAATGACCACGTCGCCGAAGATCTTCGGATTGCGTGCCTGCGAGCCTTTATTCATGACGAGGATGCCGGGAGAGCGGACCTCAAAGTCGACACGTTTGACCGACAGTCCGTCAAAGGTGACCGTGCCCTCGGCATTGGCGATGCCATTGCGCCGATCGCGCGCATAATTGCGCACCGTGATCGTATCGAGATAGAGCTTGGCTCCATCCAGGTGAAGAGAACCGTCGGCACGATACTGGATATTCGTCGGAGAGGCCACAAAAGTGGCGTTCCGGAACCATGCACGTCCGCCCAGCTCAATGTCGCGCGGCGTGCCCTTGATCGTAACATACCCATTACCAACTCCCTGGATCTTCTCCACGGCAGGCAGAAACGGCTCAACGGCCGCAAGTGCAAGATTGGTTGCCGTCAGGTCGATATCGATGGGCTTGTCCATCACCCAGCGCTTATCCACGTTCGTCAGCGACAGGTCAAGGGGCAGATGATTGATCGCCACAATCAGGGCGCTCTTTTCGTTCAGCAGCCGAGGATTGCGGATGGTGAGAGTGCCCACGGTGTTCTGGTCTCGGTAGGAAGCCGAAGCTACGAGCGACCCGATAAGCTCGCCGTTGTACGTGAGATTGTCGGCATCGACACGCATGAGATGTTCGGGCTGCTTCCACGAGCCGTTCACGATGAGGTCGAGCTTGGATACCGCGCCCTTGAGGTACGACACCGGGTGACCTTCGGGCAGGGTTACAAAGCGGCGCAGGTCTGGTATGGAGAAGTCCGACAGCCGCACGCGCAGATCCTGGAATCTCTCGGCCGAGATCAGTCCGTCGATGGCCACGAGTTCGGCCTGCTGACGTCGGATGAGCAGATTGGCGATGGTCATCTCGGCATCAGCGATACGAATCGACGAGCGGCGCGTGCTGCGCCAGTCAAGCCCCTTCCTGCTGTCGAGAACAACGTGCAGCGAATCAACATCCAGGCGCATCGAATCGGCGCTCGACACTACCGTTGCCGCCGCAAAGGCGTCGATGCCGTTGACGTCGGCCTCAGCCCGCAGGCGGAAGTCACTCCCGCCCCCTTCAAGCAAGACTGCCGGCTTCTTGATGAGCAGGTCATTGATCGACGTCTTGCCCCCTGATGACGCGCGAAGGCGCACATTATCGACCGTCACGAGCGAGTCCCGCCATGCCACCGACAGCCGTCCGGCGAGTGACGTCGGGTCGGCAAGGATCACCAGCGAATCGGCTTGCACAAGAAGGTCGGTAAACTCCACCTCATCGAACTCCACACCGATCTGCTCAGGCGTTCCGGCAATGCGGCCGCGGCAGCGTGCACGTGTTGAGATCGTCATCGAATCGAGGGCAATGTTGACCGGCGAAACGTCGCGTACGTCCAGCTCGAAGCGCACGTCCAGAGGAATGAAAGGGGCTACCCTGCTACGAGTGTAGCGTGCCTCATGCCGACGGCTGAACGGCTGCAATCGCACTCCCACTTCATCGGCTACGGCAGCGATCACATCGCCCATGCCCTCAATGAGAGCGCTGGGCAGATAGTTGCCCACCAGCGTAGCTGTACCGAAAGGGGCGGAGAGTTCGACACGACGCTCGGTTCCCTGCAGGCTGCTCACGATGGTGACGTCGAATGGCAACAGCGCGCGGTCGCGGAGCGCAAACTCGTCGATGCGTGCCGTCAGTCGACCCAGGATGCTATCGAGCTCTGCGCCCGACCCGTCCACCGTGCACTGTCCGCTGAGAATGTCCGGCAGCGCTTGGTCGCGCAGAAGCTCGGCAAGGTTCAGAGCCCTAAACGACGTGGTCAGCTGATATACCGGACGCTGCGCGTTGGACAGATCAAGCCTGCCGGCAAGATCGATCGAACGTGTTTCGGCGGTTTCAAAAAATGCCGTCACCGAATCAGTACGCTCACGTCCAAAGCGCACTTCGGCCGAGTTAAAGGTCAGATCACCCGGACGTTCAGCAACCATATCAAGGGAGGCGAACGAAACATTGCGTCCAAGCACCACCGAGGGACGGAGCGTGAACTTGTAGACGCCCGAGAGCTCGGACGGCAGAAAGCCCGTGCCGCTAACGTCGAAGCTGCCGTTGATCGACGAGCGCTCGAGGTCAGGGGCAAACACCGCAGGCTCGCCCCCGGTGATATCGACGTTTGCTCGGTATCCGAGCCGTGGGCCGCCAAGGTAAAGCGTCATGGTGCCGACGACGTGGCCCGGACGATCGGCAATGTCGGCCTCGAAGCGCAGCGAGTCCGACGGATGTCCCTTCAGGCGGATATACTTGGCCGACGCCCTCGAAAGAAACGGCAGTTCGGGTAGACCGATGAATCGCATGCGCCGGCGCACGTCGTCATAGCGGACGCTCGACTCCGTCAGCGCGATATCCAGGCCGAGCTTTGACTGATCACCCAGCGAGGTTACAAGCACGCTACCGCGCAGGCGGCCATCACCGGCAACCAGGTCCATGTTATCAACCAGCACACGATCACCGCTATACGTGACGGTGCTGTGCAGGCTGTAATCGCCCACAACATCCAGTCCCGGGACGATAAAGAGCACGTCGCGTCCATTCACGCGGTCGGCATCGACGGTTGCCCGCAGCGGGTGACGTCGGAATGTCTCACCATTGATGCCGTTGGATTCAATGTCGAGTCCATCCACCGAAGCACTGAGATGTAGATGTGACGTTGGAGTGGTGATCGACAGCAGGGGCACGGACACGCCTTGAGGGCGCACCCGCGCCGCCAGCAGCAGCTCAAGAACGTTCAGAGGCTCCTGACGCAGGTCGTAGAACGAGCAGTGATCGATGCCAATGATGTAGTCACGCGCCGACAGATCGAGCAGTGCCGAGGCTCGCAACTCGACGTTGCGCAGCGCCAGATGCGACGGGTCAAAACGCCCGTCAAACGGACGCGGCACTGTCTGATCGTCTTCGTCGATCGAGCCTCGCGTAATGGAGATCGTCCGCAGACGCATCACCAGTTTCGGCGGAGGCGCAGACGTCGTATCCGGGGGCAGAAGAAACTGCGAGATATTCCAGACGGAGTCCTGACCACGCTTGAGAACAATGCGCGGCGCGGACAGCTCGATGCTGTTGACGGCAA
>DNLG01000035.1:23932-26865 GCA_003488525.1 Bacteroidota bacterium
CGTGAAAGACATCGATCGCGATCGTGCCGCACTGGAAGGAGCCAGCAATGTTGGAGTTGACCAGACTGACCAGGCGCGCCGTCAGGAAGTCGCGCGCTAACTCCGTCTGCGCCAGAACAACAATGAGCGCAGAGGTGATGACGACCGCGGCAACAAGTCCGTAGCCGACCCGTGCGAGCAGAAGAAGGAGCCGCTTCCACCGAGGTGGAGTCAGCTCATCGGTCTGCTGCGTCTGTGGTCGGCTGTCGGTCATTCACCCTGTGCTTTTGAGTATCGCGCCTCGCCGGCTACCTGATTGAGGAGTTCGACGTGACACCAGTGCTTGCCCATCGCTGTCAGTTCCTGCAGGAGTGCCAGAACATCGGCGCGGGTCACAGACGTCTCGGCAACGTATCTGTTGCGGAAGTGATCGACCAGAAGAATGTCCGGCGTGGCGCCCGGCCACACCTTGGTACCACGGTTGGAGATCAGGCGAAGCGTAAAGGGTCCGATCTTCTCGGGCATCTGTGGCAGGCCATGGTTCTCGACGAACACATCGGCACCAACCAGCTGCCAGTCTTCGGCGATAAGTGTTGGTGCTTTTGCAGCAGCATTACTGCGGGCAGCAACGGTCTTGCCTTCAACGCCCTCGAGGTGCAGTCGGGCAATGATGCCGGCCGTGAACTCCGACGTCGATGCCGTTCCACCAAGGTCACGGGTCTTGACGCCGTCGGCAAGGGCCGACTCAAGCGCGCTCTGTATGGCCGAGGCATAACCGATCAGACCCATGTACTGAAGCATTTGGATGCTCGACAGCAGGATGGCTGTCGGATTGGCAAGCCCCTTACCGGCAATGTCCGGAGCCGAGCCGTGCACGGCTTCAAACACGGCACAGTCGCGGCCGATGTTACCGCCCGGTGCAACTCCGAGTCCACCTACGATACCGGCACACAGGTCGCTGACGATATCGCCGTAGAGATTTGGCAGGACGAGCACATCGAACTGCTCTGGACGTGACACCAGCTGCATGCAGCAGTTGTCGACGATGATGTCGTTTGCCTCGATGTCCGGATACTCGGCGGCGACCTCACGGAAGACGTTCAGGAACAGACCGTCGCTGATCTTGTGGATGTTTGCCTTGTGCACGCATGTGACCTTCTTGCGGCCCAGCTTGCGGGCTTCTTCGAAGGCGTACCGGATAGCGGCCATCGACCCCTGACGCGTGATGAGCTTCAGGCACTGGGCGACGTTCGGTGTCTGCATGTGCTCGATGCCGGCATAGGTGTCTTCGATATTCTCGCGCACGATCAGCACGTCGACGTTTTCGAAGCGCGTTTCGACGGCCGGCATCGACTTGGCAAGGCGCACGTTGGCATACAGCTCGAGTGCCTTGCGGATGGTCACGTTCACGCTCTTATGTCCACCGGCGACCGGCGTCGTGGTTGGCCCCTTGAGTGCAACCTGATTACGCTTGATGCTCTCGAGCGTCTCCGGTGGTACGCCGTTGCCAAACTTCTCAATGGCCTCCAGTCCGGCCATGGCCATTTCCCACTGCACCGGCACCTTGGCCGCCGCGAAGACGTCGATGACGCTTTGACAAATTTCCGGTCCGATTCCGTCGCCTTGAATAAGCGTTACTGTGCGCATGTCCATGATGATGTTCTGTTCCTGGTAGTTTCGAGTGTGTGAATCAGTTGTGTGAGGGGGCGTGCAGAGCACGGACGTCTTATCCGAGATTCTCGATGACGACGGCGCTGGCCTCACCGCCGCCGATGCACAGCGTGGCCAGACCGTAGCGCTTGTTGTGGCGCTTGAGGGCATAGATCAGCGTCGTCAGCACCCGGGCGCCGGAGGCACCGATCGGGTGACCGAGGGCCACAGCACCGCCGTGTACGTTCATCTTCTCGTGCGGGATGTCCAGCTGATTCTTAGCCGCCAGAGCAACAACCGAAAAGGCTTCGTTGATCTCGAAAAGGTCAATGTCTTCGAGCTTCAGGCCGGCCTTGGCAACCACGCGGCGGATGGCTTCCACGGGCGAGGTCGTGAACCAGAGCGGATCCTGCGCGAACGATCCCTGCGCCACGATGCGTGCCAGCGGCCCCTGCGACGTAAGGGGCTTGATGGCCTCTTCCGAGGCGATCAGCAGTGCTGCGGCTCCATCATTGATCGTCGAGGCATTTGCAGCCGTTACCGTTCCGTCCTTCTTGAAGACCGGCTTCAGGGCCGTGAGCTTTTCGAAGTTGACCTTCGACGGCTCTTCGTCGGTGTCGATCACAACGTCGCCCTTGCGCCCCTTGACCGTCACCGGAACGATCTCGTCGGCGAACCAGCCCTGCGCCTGCGCATGCTGGGCACGCTTGTAGCTCTCGATAGCATACTCGTCCTGCGACTCGCGGCTGATGGCGCACTCGCTGGCGCAGAGTTCGGCGGCATCGCCCATCGGTACCTGGTTATAGACATCCCACAGGCCGTCCCACTGCATGAGGTCGACCATGCGGGCGTTACCGAACTTGACGCCCTTGCGTGAGTCGAGCATGGCATGCGGGGCGTTGGTCATCGATTCCTGACCGCCGGCGATCACGATCCGGGCGTCGCCGCAGCGGATGGCCTGGTCGGCCAGCATCACGGCCTTCAGACCGGAACCGCACACCTTATTGATCGTCATGGCCTGCACCGACTTTGGCAGTCCGGCATAGATCGTGGCCTGCCGCGCCGGGGCCTGGCCCACGCCGCCGGCAAGGACGTTGCCCATGATCACCTCGTCGACGTGCTCGCCGCTGATCCCGGCACGCTCCAGGGCGGCCGAAATAGCGATGGCACCCAGCTGCGGGGCGGAAAAATCACTGAGAGTGCCGAGGAGGGAGCCGATCGGCGTACGGGCTGCGGAGTAGATGTAGGACATGGGGGTGTGGAGAGTTACGGAATTACTGAATGACGGAATTACTGAATGACGG
>DNLG01000035.1:27041-28226 GCA_003488525.1 Bacteroidota bacterium
ACTGAATGACGGAGTTGCTGAATGACGGAGTTACCTGGGTGGCTGCGACCGTTGCAGCTTCAAAAATACGTGCTTTCCTTGGCATACATGCCCCCGTTTTCGTTCCCCAACCGGCGAGTCTCCCGCTATCGCGCACCTGCCGGAAGATGATTGTAGGTAACTGATGCACGCACCGATGCCGGGACGGCAGGATTGCCCACAATGGGAATGGTCCCGCCAACTGTTAGCCCAAATCGTCCAACATATCCGAGTCCGATCTCAGGGATGAGACTCAACCACAGCCGATCTGTAAAGTCCGTGTACATGGCATTGCGCAAGCGCAGAACAAGAAAGGTGCTCGTGTCCACACCGAGTGAGAAGCCCCCTATCCCACGATCGGCATGCTGGTATTCGGCACACACCCGATATCCCATCAAGCCGAAGAAACCATGACCCGAGTTGAGTCTCCCGGAAATGATGCCCGCCTCCATCCCGTACCACGTGCGCCCGTCGGCATGATGTACCAACGCACCGATGGTAGGCATGGCATACGTCCGACCAAGCAGGTAGACAATCTCGGACTCCGGAACACCGACAGGACGGATCACCCATTGTTGCGTGGTGCGCCACGTGCTCACAACAGACAATCCGGCACGGGCAAGGTCTCGATTCGTTGAGTCGCTCCGCTCCCAGCGTATTGGGATGTTGATTCCTGCCGTGTCAATCCCTGCGCAGCACACGGTAAGACGCTCGTTGTAGCGGCGGGACCACATTCGCAGGACCTCGCCTATGGTAAGACATGAAGTTCCTGCCTCTGCCTGTGAACTCAAGAGGGCACTATCGATAACGTTCAGGATCGGTCGAACGTAGGAGACTTTCTCGTGCACGGCGATCAGGCCAAACCGCGAGGACAGATCTTTCACGAGCGAGTCGCATATCCCTGCCCGATCCACCGTTGCCGGAACAACAAGGTCGAGATCGTACAACATGCCTGTACTGCCTGCAATCGCCACATTCGTTACCTCGGCATCGGGCTGCAGGAACTCGATCACCGCTCGCAGGATCATCTCTCCACTGCCTCGCCGCACCCAACATCGTCTTCCCTTATCGGCGACGCCTGAGATTGCACTTCCCCGGCTTGACGACGTTGGACGCAGCTCAAGAGCGAACCGGCCCTCGTCCGTTGTGCGCAGAGGCAAGGATGGA
>DNLG01000035.1:28356-28549 GCA_003488525.1 Bacteroidota bacterium
TGGAACCGAACCCTGCCGCAACCACCTGTCGAGCACGGAACCGATCGTTGAGTCGGCCTCGACATGCCAGACATGGTTCCCGGATTCGCCGTAGGCGGCAACGTAGACGGGTCCGTCAGGAACCGACCAGAGCAGCCCGGGAGTATCTCGGAAATCCCGCGCGTGACTCCACGACCTCGGAAGCGTGGCGATC
>DNLG01000035.1:28824-34886 GCA_003488525.1 Bacteroidota bacterium
AGATGAAGCACCACAACTCTTTGCGAACGCAGGGCATCGCTCGGACCGATGCTTGGCACCAGCCACTCGACTTGATTCACCAACCATGCCAGAGATTCCGGACATGTTGTTCTGTCCGCCCCGTCAGCACGCGCAATCGTAACCAGACAACAGACAATGGACAGGCCGCGTAGCAGATGGTTCATGGACTCACGATTTGAAGGGGCTGTGGAGAACTCCGCAGAGTTTTCTACCGACGATTCAACCGATGTCCTTATTTTTGCTGGACTTTTTTTGAGAAACATCCTCCCAAGCCCCCTTCCAAGAGAACACCATGAACAAGGGACGTATCGTACAGGTCATTGGCCCCGTCGTTGACGTGGAGTTTTCCAATGGTCACATTCCACCCGTTCTGAACGCCATCACGGTCGAACGCAATTCGATCGAAACCGGCGAAAAGGAAACGCTTGTCTGCGAAGTGCAGCAGCACCTTGGTGAGGATCGCGTCCGCGCCATTGCCATCGACTCGACCGATGGTCTGGTCCGTGGTATGGAGGCTGTCGACACCGGCTCGCCGATCTCGGTACCGGTCGGTCCGGCCGTGCTGGGTCGACTGATCAACGTCGTCGGCGAAGGCATCGACAAGAAGGCACCGATCAGCAGCGAAAAGCGCTGGTCGATCCACCGTCCGTCGCCGGCCTTCTCCAGCCTGTCAACGCAGAAGGAGATGTTCGAAACGGGCATCAAGGTCATCGACCTTATCGAACCGTTCACCAAGGGTGGCAAGACGGGTCTGTTCGGTGGTGCCGGTGTGGGTAAGACGGTTATCATCCAGGAGCTCATCCACAACATCGCCAAGCAGCACGGTGGATACTCGGTGTTTGCCGGCGTCGGTGAGCGTACCCGCGAAGGGAACGACCTCTACGTTGAAATGACCGAGTCGGGCGTTATCGACAAGACTGCTCTGGTGTTCGGTCAGATGAACGAACCACCGGGAGCGCGTGCCCGCGTTGCTCTTACGGCACTGACGATGGCCGAGTACTTCCGTGACGAAGAAGGCCGTGACGTGCTGCTGTTCGTCGACAATATCTTCCGCTTCACGCAGGCAGGCTCGGAAGTATCCGCTCTTCTTGGACGGATGCCTTCAGCCGTGGGATACCAGCCGACGCTGGCCACGGAAATGGGTGCCCTGCAGGAGCGCATCGCTTCGACCGACCGCGGCTCGATCACCTCCGTACAGGCCGTGTACGTCCCTGCTGACGACCTTACCGACCCTGCTCCGGCAAACACGTTCTCTCACCTTGACGCAACGACGGTGTTGAGCCGCCAGATCGCCGAGCTCGGTATCTATCCGGCCGTGGATCCACTTGACTCAACCTCGCGGATCCTCGATCCGCTGGTGATCGGCAACGAGCATTATACCACGGCATCACGCGTGAAGAAGATCCTCCAGACCTACAAGGACCTGCAGGATATCATCTCCATCCTCGGTATGGACGAACTTTCGGACGAGGACAAGCTCACCGTCTACCGCGCCCGCAAGATCCAGCGCTTCTTCTCGCAGCCATTCCATGTTGCCGAGCAGTTCACAGGATTCCCTGGACGCTACGTCAAGATCAGCGACACGATCTCGGGCTTTAAGGCCATCCTCGACGGCGACGTGGACGACGTGCCGGAAGCGTTCTTCAGCTACAAGGGAACGCTGGACGAGGTAATGGACGCTTACAAGAAGTCGCAGGGCTAAGCCATGGCAGACCACGTACTGAACGTCAGCATCGTCACCCCGCAGGAAACGGCCTACGAGGGCAAGGCCCTCGCCGTAAGCGTGCCGGGTGCGCATAGCCCCTTTCAGGTCCTGTACAATCACGCACCGATCATCTCTTCGCTCGAAGCCGGAGTGATCCGCATCGAAGACGAGCACAACCACATCGCGTACTTCGCCTCGCGCGAGGGCTTTGTCGAAGTGCTCAAGAACAACGTCAACATCATCGTGCAGGAACTTGTCCCGGCATCATCCATCGACGCGGAAGCGCTCGAGAATGAGTACAACGCGCAGCACGCTGCGTCCAATACCGGGCACGACCGTCTTGCGCGCGAAACGGCCCGTACGGCAGCTGCCTGGGCGGCCGCACGCATGCGTGCCGCACGGATGATGCGCGAAGGTGCGTGACACCACCGACATGAATTTTTGATCAAGGGGCTGTGTGTTATGCACAGCCCCTTTTTTATGGTCGACACTATACGATGCACGCCGTATTTTTGCCCATGCGAAGCGAAAAAATTCTCTCCGAAGGCATCACATTCGATGATGTCCTGCTGGTTCCGCGGTACTCTGAAACCCTTCCGCGGGATGCCAATACCAGCGCCAAGCTCACGCGCGGAATCTCGCTGCGAATCCCCATCATCAGTGCAGCGATGGACACGGTCACCGAATCGGCCATGTCGATCGCCATTGCGCGCGAAGGGGGCATGGGCATCATTCACAAGAACATGTCCATCGAGCGCCAGGCCGAAGAGGTCGACCGCGTCAAGCGCTCCGAGAGCGGCATGATCCGCAAGCCCATCACGATGCGTCGCACCGACACGGTTCGTGATGCACGCGAGCTGATGTCGCGCTACCGCGTATCGGGCTTCCCTGTGATCAACGATGACAACAAACTTGTTGGCATTGTCACCAATCGCGATCTGCGCTTTGCGCGCAACGCCGACGATGCCATCGATCTGATCATGACCAGCGAAGGCCTCATCACGGCATCGGTGGGGACGACCCTTGAGGATGCCGAGCAGGTTCTGCACGAACACCGCATCGAAAAGCTTCCGATCGTCGACGCATCGGGGTACCTCGTTGGACTGATGACCGTTAAGGACATCTCCAAGAAGCAGCGGCACCCAAGCGCGGCCAAGGATGAGCAGGGGCGTCTTCGCGTTGGCGCCGGCGTCGGCATCGCAGCCGATACGATGGATCGAGTCGACGCACTCGTCGAGGCCGGTGTGGACGTTGTCGTGGTCGACACGGCCCACGGCCACACCAAGGGCGTCATCACCATGGTCAGCGCCATCAAGGCCAAGTACTCCTCGCTGAACGTCGTGGCAGGAAACATCGGCACCGCCGAAGGCGCCGAAGCACTGATCGATGCCGGAGCTGACGCCGTCAAGGTCGGTATCGGACCGGGGT
The DNA here is from genome assembly GCA_003488525.1 of Bacteroidota bacterium. Classification (GTDB taxonomy): domain Bacteria; phylum Bacteroidota; class Ignavibacteria; order Kapaibacteriales; family Kapaibacteriaceae; genus UBA10438. The sequence continues at coordinate 31,979 of DNLG01000035.1, forward strand.
CGATCTGCACCACACGCGTAGTTGCCGGCGTTGGCGTGCCGCAGATCACAGCCATTATGAACGTGGCCTCCGTGGCGGCTCGGCATGGCATCCCGGTGATCGCCGACGGTGGGATCAAGCAGACCGGTGATGTGCCCAAGGCCATTGCGGCCGGTGCCGACACCGTGATGGTAGGGGGCATGCTAGCCGGACACGAAGAGTCACCGGGCGAGAAGATCCTCCTGGAGGGTCGGGCCTACAAGACCTACCGAGGCATGGGTTCTCTTGGTGCCATGGGACAAGGCTCGGCAGACCGCTATTTCCAGGATGTGGAAGATGAGATCGCCAAGCTGGTTCCAGAGGGTATCGAGGGTCGTGTGCCCTACAAGGGCCCCGTGGCAGACACACTGTATCAGCTCGTGGGCGGACTTCGGGCCGCCATGGGCTACTGCGGCTGCAGCTCGTTGGAGCAGATGAAGTCCGACGCGCAGTTTGTGCGTATGACGGCTGCAGGCCTGCGCGAGTCGCATCCGCATGACATTATCATCACCAAAGAATCTCCGAACTACTACACGCGCTGATACCATGGCAAGAACCTCACAACGTGCCGTCACCGAAGGTCGTCTGGCGGCCATCCGCACGCTCTTGCGCACGCATGCGGTCGACGCGTACGTGATCGCCCACCTCCCAAGCATCCGCTACATTACGGGCTTCTCCGGTTCATCGGCCCTGTTAGTGGTGACCAAGAAGAAGCTATACTTCGTTACGAATGACCTTTACGATGTCCAGGTGCGCAAGGAACTCGTCCGCCACGATGGACTCGAAGTGCTCATCGACCGTGACCCCTGGGGCGCACTCGTGCGCTCAGGTGCAACGTCGACATGGAAGTCCGTGGGCTTCGATCCCGGGCGCCATACCCATGCCGGTTTTCTGCACATGAAGAAGCAGCTGAAGGGGGCCACCCTGACGGCGATACCGGGTGTGGTAGACGCGCTTCTGCTGCCAAAGAGTTCGGCAGAGATCGCCAGCATCGGTGCCGCAGCGCAGATGGCCAGCCGCGCATATGAGAAAATGCTCGGCATGGTGCGTCCGGGAATGACGGAACGTGCCGTGGCCACGTTTCTGGCAACGACTACACGTGAGATGGGATCAGAGAAAGATGCCTTCGACATCATCGTCGTCGCAGGTGCACGTTCGGCGATGCCTCATGGACGCGCCAGCGACGCCGTGATCAAGTCAGGTGATGTGATCACGGTGGACTTCGGCTGTTGCGTTGACGGACTCTACAGTGACATGACGCGCACGTTCTGCGTCGGCACTCCCTCGCAGAAGGTTGTCGACGTGTTCGCCGTGCTCTACCAGGCACACATGTCCGCACTCGATGCGGCCGTGACAGGCGTGATCGCCTCGGATCTCGACGCAGCCGCGCGTACAGTGATCGCCCGTGCCGGCTACGGCGAGAACTTCCGCCATTCCCTCGGACACGGCCTCGGCTACGAAGTGCATGAGAACCCGCGTGTCTCGAGTGTGAACACCAAGGAGCCCCTTCCGACGAACTGCGTGGTAACGATCGAGCCGGGTATCTACCTGCCGGGCAAATTCGGTATGCGCATCGAAGACGATGTGGTGATCACGCCGAAGGGTCCGAACATCCTCACGACGGCTCCACGAGAACTGGTGATAGTGTAAGCATAACGATGCATCAGCTTTCGGTTCTTGTCTTTGCCTACTACTTCCCGCCCATGGGGCTGAGCGGCGTCCAGCGTGTTACGAAATTCGTCAAGTATCTGCCGGATTCGGGCTGGCAGCCGCATGTGATCACTACGGGTCCGGTGGCCTACTACGCTCATGATCCTTCAATGCTCGAAGAGCTCGAGGGACGCGACGTGGTGATCCATCGCACCCAGGGGGCTGATATCAATGCCAAGCTCAAGGGCAAGGGCACGGTTGACATGCCACGCGAATTCTTCCGCAAGATCCTGCGCAAGGCCAGCGACACGGTCTTTGTGCCCGACAACAAGAAGGCCTGGTCCAGGCAGGCACTTGAGCTCGGACGGCAGCTGGTAAAGGAGCATGCGTTCGACGTGATCTTCGTCAGCGGGCCGCCCTTCTCTACGATGACCGCCGCCGCCCAGCTGAGTCACGAAACGGGTATCCCTCTGGTGGTGGATTATCGTGACCTGTGGTTCGGGAATCAGTTCCACTTCTACCCTACCTTCTGGCACTCGCACAAGCATCAGCAGCTCGAGCGTGAAGTGCTGCTGGTTGCCTCCCGCGTGACGGTCACCAACCGCCGCATCAAGGAGCATCTTATTCGACGTCACGACTTTCTGACGTCGGAAGAAGTGGTCATCATCCCCCACGGATATGATCCCGAAGATCTGGCCATGGCGCCCACCACACGCCGGCACGATGGCAAGTTTCGCCTGACGTACTCGGGCATTTTCTACGACGTGGTTACGCCGATCCCGTTCTTCAAGGCCGTCAAGAAGCTTCGCGCGTCACGCCCTGACATTCCGCTTGACCTGCACTTCGTCGGTCTGCTGCGCGATGAGTATCGCAAGGCCGCGCAACGCATGGGTATTGCCGACCTGATCACCGATCATGGCTACTGCGCGCATCGCGAAGCTGTTGGCATGCTCACAGACAGCGACGCGCTCTGGATGATGGTTGGCAACACGCGCAACGCTGACACGATCTCAAGTGCTAAACTCTATGAGTACTTCGGTACCCGCAAGCCCCTTCTGGTAAGCGTCCCCGACGGAGCACTCCGCAAAGACGCGGAACGCTATGGGGCTGCATGGATCACCAACCCCAACGACGTTGATGCGATCGCTACCAGCATCACGGAGATGTACGAGCTCTACAAGCGCGGCGCCCTGCCCGCCCCAAGCAATGCGGTGGTCGAAAGCTTCAACCGCATCAACCT
>DNLG01000035.1:35092-45963 GCA_003488525.1 Bacteroidota bacterium
GGTTTGAGGTTTTAGGTTTTAGGGGCTGCGCGCGCTGTTCCATATCTGGCCGTCTCGTTCTTGTCATGTGCTTGACAAATGATAAGAAACGCCGTGACTTGACAAACGTCAACGAGAAACGAAGCTGCCGACGGATAAGTTGAACACGCATTCACTATCCGTCACTTTTTCAGGAGAAACTCGATGGGAAACTTCAGCCCGACTCCAGGGGTCTGCCCAGCCAACACGCGGTTGATCGCAACGGTCATCCTCGTAATCGGTCTCGCTTCCTTCTTCACAGCATCGTCAGCGAGTTTGCAAGCTCAGGAGGCTAATCGTCGAACAAAGCTAACGGTGAAGGTCACCAACATCCAGACAAGTGGGAAGACGCTCTATCTTGGTTTGTATCGAGCAACGGACCAGTTTCCGGAATTCAGCAAGTTTTGGAAAAACGCGAAGGTGACTACGGATGGTACCGAGAAAGTTTTTGAGCTCGACGTGCCATACGGTGAATATGCAATTGCCGTGATACATGATCTTAATGGGAATGGGAAGCTCGACACGAACTTCTTCGGATACCCTTCGGAGCCATTTGCATTCTCGCGCGGATTCAAACCGGTTCTTTCGGGTCCCGATTTCGCGGACTGCAAGTTCAATTACAGTTCAACAAGTTCTTCGATCACCATTACCCTCATCGACTGAAATGAAAGATGTCGCACTGATTACCGGAGCATCTCGTGGAATCGGTTTCGAGCTTGCTCTGCTGTTTGCTCAACAACGCATCGATGTCGTCATCGTGGCGCATGATTCACAAAAGCTTCTCGATGCACGTAAGGCGATCGCCTCGAACTCTTCCGTGAAGGTTCATGCTGTGGCAGCCGATCTTTCGACGATCGAAGGGACAGACGTCGTCCGCAACTACATCGACGAAAACAACCTCAGAGTAAAGTACCTGGTCAACAACGCGGGTTTCGGAGACTATGGTCCGTTCATTGAACGGAACATGGAAACCTATTCACGAATGATCCGTCTCAACATCGAAGGCCTCACGGCACTGACCTACACGTACGCTCGCGACATGGTACGCAACGGCAACGGACGCATCCTCAACGTTGCCTCTACTGCCGGATATCAGCCTGATCCGCACTTTGCCGTCTATGGCGCAACCAAGGCCTATGTCGTGAACTTCACCGAGGCTCTACATAAAGAGCTCTCGGATACCGGGGTGACGGCTACGGTTCTATCGCCAGGAGCAACGCGCACGGACTTCATCTCGCGAGCGGACATGCTCAACGCTAAACTCTACGATTCAGGGGTCATGTCTGCGAAGGACGTTGCCCTGGCAGGCTTCAGGGCAATGATGAGTGGCAAACTCTACGTCATTCCGGGATTTAAGAACCGATTCATGACCTTTCTTTCAGGAGTAACTCCATCACGAAGGCTCCTTCTTGAGGTCTCGGCAAGAATCATGAGCCAGCGAACGACGTAGATCGAGACATGCGACAGCCCTGACAGCAGTCCGTCGGCCAATCAACAGCATGCTCTCTCTATGACGGACGCACCACGCTCTCGAGAACGATTTCGCTCACATCACGAACCGTGACGCTATCGGCCTTATCGGCGGCTTTGACGCCGTCGGTGATCATGGTGGTGCAGAACGGACAGTTGACGGCGATCGTTGACGCGCCCGTCTCCAGCAGTTCATTTGTGCGGACCACATTGACGCGGTCGCCCACGTGTTCTTCCATGAACATGCGGCCGCCGCCGGCGCCGCAGCACAGGCCGCGGTCTTTGGCGCGGGCCGGTTCCAGGATGGTCAGACCGGGCACGTTTTCCAGTGTGGCTCGTGGTGCTTCATACTCGTCGTTGTAGCGGCCCAGGTAACAGGAATCGTGATACGTCACGGTTTCCTTTGACAGCTTCGAGCGGTCCACCTTCAAACGTCCGGAGTCAACAAGCTCCTTGATGAACTGCGTGTGGTGGATGACTTCGGCGTTGAAGCCATACTGCGGGTATTCGTTCTTGAGACTGTTGAAGCAATGCGGACACGTGGCTACGATCTTCTGCACGTTATAGCGCTGGAAGGTCTCCACGTTGGTCTTCGTAAGCATGTCGGCCAGGTACTCATTGCCGGTGCGGCGTGCTACGTCGCCCGTACAGTTCTCCTCGGTTCCGAGGATTCGGAAGTCAACGCCGGCGATCTGCATGAGTTCGGCAAAGGCCTTGGTGGTCTTCTTTGCGCGCTCATCGTAGGAGCCGGCGCAGCCGACCCAGAAGAGCACTTCCATCGAGGCGTCTTCGGCCGCCGTCTTGATGCCCATGCCGTCGGCCCAGTTGGCACGGTCGGCCTGACCAAATCCGCCCCACGGCACGGCATTGGTTTCCATGTTGCCGTAGATGTCCGGCAGCAGCGCCGATTCGTCGTTGAACTGTGATTCCATCATCACCATCGAACGGCGCATGCCGACGATGGCCGGTACGTGTTCGATATTCACCGGACATTCCTGCATGCAGGCGCCGCATGTTGTGCAGGCCCACAGGGCATCGGGCGAGACGTAATCACCGATAAGCTTCTTGTCCCATACGGCCTGCTCTTCGGTAGTGAGCTCGCCCCCTTGCTGCTGCTTCAAGATCAGCGGGGCCTTATCCATCGTACGATCATGGATCGCCACGATGATGCCGCGCGGGTCGAGCACCTTACCGGTCTGATTGGCCGGACACACACTCGTGCAGCGTCCGCAGTGCGTGCAGGTATATCCGTCGAGCAGCGATTTCCAGGAGAGATCTTCGATGTCGACCACACCGAACTTCTCGACGCCTTCTTCTTCGAAGTTGATCGGCGCCATGGCATTTGTTGGCTGAAGGGGGCCAAGGAATACGTTCGGGATCGACGTCAGCACGTGCAGGTGCTTGGAAAACGGCAGGTAGTTCATGAATGCCAGGATCAGCAGCGCGTGCATCCAGAAGGCCACATGGAAGGCGATCTCCGCGCCGCCACCGAGGGCTGCTGCCAGCCCCTTGCCAAGCGGATGCGCCACCGGACGCACCGCCCATGAGAAGTCTTCGCCGTGCACCGGGGCGCGCAGGGAGTTCTGCACCAGCAGCGCGGTAACGATGCCGAAGATCGTCAGCAGGATCATACCGGCTTCGACCTTTTCGGCTTCCACCTGCAGGCGCTTGACCTTGGTGACATAGCGGCGCCAGAGCGACATCATCGTACCGACGATGATCAGCAGGCAGAAGATGTCGGTAAGGATCGTGATGACCGAGTAGACCGGGCCGAGGAAGTTAAACGACCATGCGTCGTTAAGTCCTTCCAGGATCATTTCGGCGGCCGAGAACAGCAGCACGAGGAAGCCCCAGAAGATTCCGGCATGAATGGGTCCGGCAACCTTATCGCGCAGGATCTTGCTCTGTCCGAAGCCCACGACGAGTGTCGTGCGCAGGCGTTCCGGGATCCTGTCGAACCTATTGTCGGGCTTACCAACCTTCAGCCATGCGATCAGCCGTGAGGCATTGCGGGCAAAGATGCCTGCTGCTGACAGCAGAACGATGAGAAAGGCAATGTTCTTCAGTTCCATAGATCCCCCTTGTGCATCTGCAAAAATACCAAACAGTATGTTTGTGCTTTGTTGATCATCTGGAGTCATTGTGGGCCGCATCGTCAAGGTTGAAGAAGCCATAGCAGCAATCCAATCCGGACATCGGCTCTACCTGCACTCTGTGGCGGCTGCGCCGCAGACGCTTATCCGTGAACTCATGCGGCAGGCGCCGCGCCTGCGCAACGTCGAGATCGTTCACATGCACACCGAGGGTCCGGCCCCGTATGCCGAACCGGAGTATGCCGAAAACTTTCGCGCCAACTGCCTGTTCATCGGCGGCAACATGCGCGAGGCCATCCGCGAGGGTCGCGCCGACTTCACGCCGGTGTTTCTTTCGGAGATCCCGGAGCTGTTCCGCTCAGGCATTCTTGCGATTGATGCAGCGCTTATCAACGTCTCGCCCCCTGACGCACATGGATTCTGCTCGCTCGGCGTAACGGTGGAGGCGGCACATGAGGCGTTGCATAGTGCGCGGATCGTGATCGCTCAGATCAACCCGCAGATGCCACGCACGCACGGAGACGCGCTGGTGCATCGCGACAAGCTCACCTACATGGTCGAGGTCGACGAACCGATCTTCGAGGTGCAGCCCCCGGTGCTTGGCGACGTTGAGCGTCGCATCGGACGTCATGTGGCATCACTCGTCGAGGACGGGGCGACCCTGCAGATGGGCATCGGCGCGATCCCGGATGCGGTGCTGCACGAGCTGACGTCGCACCGTAACCTTGGCGTCCACACCGAGATGTTCAGCGATGGTCTGCTCGCCCTTGTCGAGAAGGGCATCGTCACCGGTGAGCACAAGGCTGTTCATCCGGGGAAGATCGTAGCAACGTTTGTGATGGGATCGAAGAAGCTCTACGACTTTATCGATGACAATCCGGCCGTGTCCATGCTCGACGTGGGCTACGTCAACAATCCGGCCACGATCCAGCGGAATCCGCGTGTGACGGCCATCAACAGCGCCATCGAGGTCGACCTCACCGGTCAGGTATGTGCCGACTCTATCGGTCCGGTTCCCTACTCCGGTGTTGGCGGTCAGGTAGACTTCATGCGTGGTGCTGCGCGCTCGGTCGGCGGCAAGCCGATCATCGCCCTGCCGTCTCGCACCAGCAGCGGTATTGCCCGCATCACGTCACTACTCAAGCCGGGCGCCGGCGTGGTCTCCACGCGGGCGCACGTCCACTACGTGGTGACGGAGTACGGCATTGCGCAGCTGCATGGACGCACGATCCGCGAGCGGGCACGCTCACTGGTGGCGATTGCCCATCCGGACGATCGTGAGCGCCTGGAGCGCGAGGCACTTGAACACTGGCACATCCGTTTGTGAGCCCCATGAAAGCCGCTTCATCGCTTGTGATCACGCTCGGCAGCGCACTATCGCTGCCGATGCTGTCGCTACCGGCGCTGGCGCAGCAGCCGCCCGATGCGACGGTTGCCCGCGTACAGGCCGATGCCATCGTGCTGCGCGGATCACAGTTCGGCGATGCCGCTCGGGTGGATCTGTACATCTCGGTTCCCTACCAGCTTTTGCAGTTCAATGCCTACAACGGCAAGATGCTTGCAGAGTACTCCGTGTCGATCACCGTGCGGGATTCTACCGGCAAGCGCATCATCGATACGACATCCAAACGATCGATTCTTGAGGAGTCCTACAGCGTCTCGCGCGGCACAACCGGCAAGTCTGACAACAGCGTTCGGCGCTTTGCTCTCCGGAGTGGTCGATACACCGTCGAGACCGTGGTTGCCGACGCCTTCGGACGGAAGGACCACGCCAGCAGCATTGATGTACGCGTGCCGGAGTACTTCGGTGCAAGCCTGGAGCTCAGCAGCCCGATGTACGTCAGTCAGATCGAGCAGCGCGGTGGACGCTATGCCATCACGCCCTTTGTGGGCGATGTTGCCTGGTCCAACGAGATGCAGCTGTTCGTCTTCCTCGAGACATACACCAGCGGTCAGCCCCGTTCCGTGCGCCATCTATGGAAGCTCACGCGCTCGGACGGACGTGTTGCCGCCAGCGGTCAGGGCGACGTGGTCAATTGCGAGCGTATCGCAACGCAGAGCTTCTTTCCTCTACGCATCGATGGCCGGCTCCTGCCCGGCACCTACACGCTGCGGATCACGGCCCACCCGGTCAACTCATCGGGTCAGGCCGACACCACACTGACCGACGCCACGACCTCGCGCGCGTACGTTGTGCCGAGAACCTTTGCCGGAGACGTCCTGGCCGACCTCAAGAAGGCCGCCAAGCAACTCATCTACGTGGCCGACCAGGGACAGATCGACGCGATCCTGGCTGCCCCCTCAGAGGGAGAGGCACTGACGCAGTTCGAGGAATTCTGGAAGGGGCTGGACCCATCTCCCGGAACGATCCGTAATGAGGCATTCGACGAGTATTACTCTCGTATCGACGAAGCCAATAAGCGCTTCAAATCCTACAACGAAGGATGGCTTACCGATATGGGGCGTGTGTTCATCGTCTATGGTGAACCCCTTACCACCGAACGGTTCATGAGTCCGAACGGCATCTCACGCATCGTGCGGTGGATCTACCCGAACAACATCATGTTCACCTTTGAGGACACGTCGGGATTTGGCGACTACCGGCTGCGCAGCGGTCTTCCGGGAAATGCTAAATATCGCTACAAACGATAGTTATGGTGAAGGGGGCTATCCCCACAGCCGCATCGAAAGAACAACGCAGAAACAACAAGGGCCGTCCGGCAAATGCCGGACGGCCCTTTTCTGTTGAGTCGTTAGTGACTTAGCGGGCAACAACCACGGAGAGTGTCGCGCGATCAGCACCGTTCGATGCGACCACGTTGTAAGCACCCGACGTCAGCATCGATGCATCGACGTTGACCAGTTCCGTACCGTTAACCATGCCGTTGAACAGCGTAGCAACTTCCTGACCGGCGGCGTTGACCACCGAAACGCGGATGTCGCCAGCGGCGCGAACGCGAATGGCCGACGATGTGCTGACAGGGTTTGCACCGACCAGCGTCATACCAATGGCACCGGTCTCGCTTACGACATCCGTCTCGACCGACGTTGTCGTGCCCGAGCCGCGAAGCTGAACCGTTACTGGGCTGTCATTGCTGCTGATGACCAGGTTGGCTGCCGATGTGCCGGCTGCCGTTGGTGCATACTGTACCGTGACCGTGCGGCTGGCATTTGGAGCGATCACGACGTTCGAGCCGGATACGCCACCTGCCGTCACCGTGAAGGCCGCAGAACCGGCGCCGGTGATGGTCATGGTGGAGATTTCCAGGTTTGCCTTACCCGTGTTCGTGATCGAGAAGGACATGTCCTTGGTTGAACCGGCACTGACAGAGCCGAAGTTCAGCGACGTGTTGTTGACGCTGATCACCGGACGGTCACCTGCTGGCATGAGATAGTCCAGAATGCGCTGCATGAGTGTCTTACGAGCATTCGCGTCGTTGATGTGCTCAACACCCCATGACGAGTACACCACGCGGCCCTGACCGCTGTTTTCACAGCGAATGCCGACGATGTTGGTGTTCCTGTTGTCAGAGTATGCCCATGATACCGACTTTGAGCCGGCATTGATCGAGAACACATCCTGCACTTCGCAGTAAAACGGCCAGTTCTGTGTTGGACGGTTCAGGTTCCATGTAGCAGCAGCGTTCTTGTCTGTCTGGCCAAGGGGCTCAGAGCCAACTCCATTGAGGGTGTATGGCGTAAGCGTGTTACCCGTGTAACGAGCAACCGGACCCGTGCCCTGAAGCTTCAGGCCGAGTGTTTCCGTGATCCATGCATTGGCTTCAGGATAACCGGCAAACTGCTGGTTTTGTGCGTTTGTCGCAACTGAGATACCCATCGGAGCAGCAACGTACACACCCTTGCCCTGTGATGTCATAAGGAGAGCAAGCTGAGCAACACCAGGGATGCTGAAGCGACCGTCAACACCCACGCAGAACACACCGGCGTCGAATTCCGTCGGTGGGAATGCCTGAAGTGCCTCATTCGTAGCAGGGATGTAGGCGGCGTCCTTAGCGTGAGTTGTCTGCGCTGCCGACACGAACTGTCCGGCCGCGCCATTGGAGATACCTGCCCAGACGGCTACGCGGGTTCCCTCGGTGAGGTATCCGAACGTTGACTTGCCATCCTTGCTGATACCTGCAGAAACATTGGCCTTGGCAACCACGTCGATACCGGCGAAGCTTGCCACGTCAGGAGCAGTCGTCGAAGCCGTTACGTTCACCGAGCCCTTGGCAGGGATATCAAACATATCCTTGTCGAGAGCAACCTGCCAGCCAGCCTGCGTAAGCGCATCGATGTTACCGACGCTCATCGCAACCGACAGTGGAGCGTCCGTTGGATTGCTGACCGTGAAGTTTGCCGTCTTGGTGCCCTTGCGCTCGATGCGCTCCCACACCTTGCCGTTGAACGTCAGCACTGGCTGATACACGACAAGGTCTGTACCACCCTGGATGACTTCCTTCGTTGCGTTGTTCTGGATGTAGGCAACGATGTACTGCTGACCTACAGGCCACGTTGTGGCACCCTTGCGCGTATACGTGAAGTTGAAGGTCTGATCCTTCGCCGCATCGATGCTCAGCGTCGTACCACCGGCATTCGGGAGCATCTTGTTCATCGCATCGCTGAAGCTTTCTTCGCCGTTGCTGTTTGTAAGCGTGGTCGAGAGACCAGGAATATCCGTGTTATACGACACCACGGCGACGTGCAGCTTGTGTGATTTGAGATCGACGTTGGTCGTGACCTTGACGCTGACCGTTCCACCGTCTGTGGTCGGACCGTGCGTGACTTCGATCTTACATGGAGCCATCTTGGCGTTGTCGGTCTTGACCGCAGCAAGGATCGTTGGTCCTGCAGAAGCGCTCAGACCAACCTTCTTGCCATTGAGATATCCATCAGGGATACTGTTCACGGCATAGAACGACTGGCGTGCACCGTTGTCGACCGGATTGTCGACGTAGAACGGATCGTTCGGAGCAGGAAAGTTCAAGTGAAAGCGAGCCGACACAACGCCGTTTGCCGGCGAGATGATTTCCCGCAGCATCCCAGCAGCAGGAGCACATGGAGGGCATGTGGCGCTGGTGAATACTTCAAGAACGGAAAGGCGCTGATAGGTGTTCTGCGCAAAGCTGCCTACGGCGCCCACGAACAGGCACAGTGCTACCGCAAGCGCCTGCATGAGTCTACGTGTGAACATACACGTCTCCAGATGGTGAGTAACGGAAAAAGTACTTGGTTGCAATGCGGGAAAGATACGATGTTTCGGAACACGAAAAAGGCCGTGTTCCGGAGTGGGGAAATGTCGTGATAATGCCCCCTGACGGCTACTTCTTGCCCTTGCGCGGCTGCTGGTTTACCGGACCGCGTGGCTGCCCCGGAAGGGACTTACCCTGAGCTGCCGCCATCTCCTGAGCTTCACGCATTTTCCGCTGAAGCCAGGACTCCTTCTTGGGCATTTTCTTCAGGTCTGCCAGCGTGAGCTGGTTCTTCGAAAACTTCTTCTGCCAGATGGTCTGACCGATGGCCACGACATTGAAGACGAAGTAATAGAGGTTCAGGCCCGATGGCAGCGATGAAAACATCAGCGTAAGCATGACGGGCATCAGATAGACCATGGCCTTCTGGCGCGGATCCGTGATGGCCTGCTTCTGCTGGACGAATAGAGTAGCGCCCATCAGGAGCGCCAGACCCGAGAACTGGTCGATGTTGAAGAGCGGCAGTTTGAACGGCAGCGACAGGATCACATCCGGCACGCTAAGATCGGTGAGCCACACGGGCAGGAATCCCTGCTGACGCAGATCGATGTTCAGGTTGAGGACCGAGTAGAGCGCATAGAGGAATGGCATCTGCAGCAGAAGGGGCAGGCAGCCCCCTGCGGGATTGATCCCATACTCGGAGTAGACCTTCATGGTCTCCTGTTGTTGCCGCGTCATGTCATCGGGATACTTCTCCCGCGCGGCAGCGATAAGGGGCGCTACCAGCTGCATCTTGCGGGCCGACTCCATCTGGCCAATGCTGAGCGGGTAGAGCAGAAGCTTCATGAGCAGGGCAAAGAGAATAATCGCGATGCCGTAGTTCGGAATGCCCAGGTGAATAAGCTTCAGCGTTGGTAGCATGAAGTACTCGCCGATAGGCTTCACGATCCACTTCCAGCCAAAATTCATGATGCCCGTCAGGCCATAGGCATTGAGCGTATCGTACTGCATGGGGCCGACGTAAAGTCGGGACGTAACTCCGCCGCTACCCTTGGCAAGGGGCGCCTGCAGGCCTACGCCATATCGTTCCATGACACCTTCGTTGGGAAGGCCGATCTTGATGCCGCTGACGATAGCCTTTCCGCTGAAGCCGGATTCCGGCATGATGGCCACGGCGAAATACTTCGAGCGCGTCGCCACAAAATCAACGACGGCCATCGACGTGTCGCGACGCGTATCAGTGAACGACTCTGCCTCGAACTCCGCGATGTTTCCCGCCTCGGAGATCATGGCCACGGCGTTGTTGGACTCTTCAACGCTGCTCTGTTCCTGATATCGGATGCCACCGCGCCATTCGATGTTCACGTACTGTGCGCGCTTGTGAAGAACGGATTCAAAGCCGCTCATCTGGAGCTTGGCGATAACATCATAGTGGTCCGCCGCAAAGCGGTACGTCCGCACAATACGTCCACCAAACTCCGTCACGGCCGTTGCCGTGATAACGATCGAATCCCCTGCCTTCACGTCCACACGGTCCGTATTGACGTCGAAGGTAAAGGGCACATCGACAGCCTTTACTGTATCGATCACGCCCCCTGACCCGATGGTGTCTGACTTGGCAAGGAACCAGAAGCCGAACTCGTGAGCTCCCGGCTGCACCAGATCAACGCGCGCCGCCGGATTCTCCTGACGGTACCATGGCGTGTAGTCGGCAAGCTTCCACGAGCGCACCGTTGCCCCACGCGAACTCAGACGCACCGTGTACAGCGGCGTTACAACCGTTAGTGTGCGCTGCGGTGCCGGCTCAAACCGCACCGGTGAAGCATCACTCCCCTGCGCAGAAGAAAGAACGGCCTTTGCCGTTACAGCACTCTTGGGCTGCGCCACCGGCTGCTTTGCAGGCTGCTGCAAGAACACCCAAATGCCAACGACAAGAGAGATAAGAACGATTCCGATGAGTGATTGACGGTCCATGGTTCAGGTGTTAGGTGTAAGGTGTTAGCTGTGAGGTGTGAGGTGTGAGGTGTCAGGTTTGAGGTGTGAGGTGTGAGGTGTGAGGTGCAACTGCGCTACGGTTTCCCTCGAGCGAAGCGCGTAT
>DNLG01000054.1:0-2989 GCA_003488525.1 Bacteroidota bacterium
CTCCGTTTCGGTTTCCCTCGCGCGCAGCGCGTTTCCCTCCGCAGGTTTCCCTCCGCTTCGGCTTCCCTCGCGCGCAGCGCGTTTCCCTCCGCTTCGGTTTCCCTCCGCTTCGGCTTCCCTCGCGCGAAGCGCGTCTACTCTTTCGGCGGCAGCGGCAGTGACCCGGGGATTCCCATGAGCGGGAAGTCCTTGCGGAGCGGGTAGAGAGGAGTGCCGTCTTCGTCCATGAAGTCTTCTGGCATGAAGAAGCGGCGCAGGTCGGGGTGACCGTCAAACAGAATGCCGTACATATCGTACGTCTCGCGCTCGTACCAGTTGGCGCTCTCGTACACGCCAACGGCCGTGGGAACGTGAAGTGCGTCTTCACGGACGGCTACCTTCAGGCGCACGTGGGTAGCGTTGGCGATCGAGTACAGGAAGTACACTACCTCGTACCGGTCACCGGGCTTGGCCCAGTCGATGGCCGTGATATCAAGCAGCTGATCGAACCGTGTAGACGGATTATCGCGAAGCTCGGCGAGCGCATCAAGCAGTTCGCCCTTTCCAACCTGGAGCGTAAGATCTCCATGATGTTCCGTTGCTGTGCAGCCAGGGGCGACGCCCTTGACGACGTTCAGAAGATCAGCTGTTGAAAGTGCCATGTCAGGGTTCCTTCACGGTTCAACGAAATCATCCGGCGAAGCATCCATGCCGAGCCCCCTACTCGGAGTCATTTTCGGCATCACGTCTGCGCGGATTGGTCGCAAAGATAACGTCCCACATCGGATTACTCACGCCGAATGCCGTATGGTCATCCACGAAATGATGGTTCATATGGTAGCGGCGCAGATATCGGCCCAGCCGACTTCGCATCGGGAGGTGGTGAGTAGCGTAGTGGATCGTATCGTAGCACACGTATCCGAGTAGAAATCCCGAAAAGATCCCTCCCGACCATGCGCCAAAGACCGACGAGAAGGCGCTCCAGAATGCCGCGGCAAGGGGCAGACTGACAAGCAGCGGCATTACCAGACGCGTGGAGTCCCTCGGATAGGCGTGATGGACGCCGTGCACCAGGAAGTGAATCCGACGGCCCCACGTTGAACGGGGTGTATAGTGAAACACCCATCGGTGCAGCGAATACTCGGTGAACGTCCATAGGATTACGCCCACCCAGAAGGCGATCGCGACCGTGACCCATGGGAGCTTGTCTATTGACGACGCAAGACTCAGCCCGATCATCGGCGTGAACACGACAAGGGGCGTAGCAGGGTGTACATGTGAAAAGTACTCAAGGACGGGATTGCGAAACAGCCGCACACTCTCGTCACGCTTGGAAACAACTTCAGTGCTCATGAGCTCCTCTGACCTCAGTGGTGAATGAATGCCGAAGCACTCACCCCACAACGTCAAAGGCCGAGCGCTCGGTGCATGTCCTCACCGTAATCAGTGAGGATCTCCTCCCCTTGTTTGATACGTCGCGTAGCGACGATCCAGACGCGTCCCCCGAAGTTGACATACTCGGCATTGGGCTTCCTGCCCGATCCGTGATAGTCACAGGCGTACCGGGCCACACCGGCATCAGTGCGGCGCGCATCGATCACGTATTTCTCCGAGAGCGCAAGCCCATAGGAGCCGAGCTGATCGCTCTTGTAGCGACGCTCGTACTGATCTGTTGTAAGCTTCTCTCCGGTGTATTCGACGATGCGATCGTCGACCTCAAACGAGCGCTCAGCATAGAGCCCCAAACCGGCCTTGGGGATGGAACTCTTCCTCACCGACACTCCGAGGTGCAGCCGCGTATGCGGACCGCAGTACGGATGCGTCGATGTCGTCATTCTCTTACATCGACCCTGGTCACCGACGTGCGCACATCGTTTTGTGACCTTCACCACGTGTTGTTGCATGGCCGCGAATATATGTTCAAGGGATCGTGATTTGGTGCTACGTCAAAACTTCCACCGGAAGCTGACCATGTAGTTACGTCCGGCCTGTACGAAGTAGGTCGGAACGGCTGCGCCATTGAATGATCCTGATCCGCCATTGGTTGCGATGAAGGCATCCGTCAGGTTGTTGAAGGATGCCACCATCTCGGCGTAGTCCGTAAAGCTGTAGCGAATCTGCATATCAAGGCGCACGAAGCTGGGCAGAATCATGGTGGGGTCGTTGTTGAGATCCACAAATGACTCACTCACATAGCGCGCGTCAGTCGTGACCGACAGTTCAGAGCTCAGATGCCAGGTAGCCGACAGTCGAGCCATCAGCTCCGGCGTCAGGATCGGCACCACGTTGGTGAACACCGTATCCCGGCCGATGTTATCCGGACGGTACTCGGAAATAGTTGCTCTCATTGCAGTGGCCGAAGCCGCAACATCCAACGAAGGTAGCACCCGCGCCGAAGCCTCAAGCTCCAGACCCAGCCGGCGGCTTGCTGGTACGTTCTTGCGGAGCTGCACGAACTGCTGCTCGATAAAGGGGCCGATCGGAGCAATCTCATCGGTGATGAACATGCCGAAGACATTGGCAGAAACACGGACATCGCCGCCGGTATAGCGGTAGCCAAGCTCGATATTATCGACCACTTCCGGACGCACCGTATTGGGATTACGCAGAACATCGGCGTTCGCCGCTGTGATCTGCGTCCCGCCCAGCAGATCAAACCGCGTCGGTTCGCGGCTGGTACGCCCGTATGAGGCGTATAGCTCTGTCTCTTCGGCAAGATCATACGTCAAACCAAGTCGAGGATTGACAAACAACCAGCTATGAATAGGAAGGGGCTCAGCAATACCAGTGCGAGGATCTTGCGAAAAGATCAGATCGACCTGACGCACCTGAACATCGGCACGTGCAGTGAACGCCCCTTGCGTGTAGTCTGCCCGAACGAAACCACTCAGCTCGTTCTTCTGTGTTCGATCGTCGTAATACGGAGCATCGCTTGCCGGCATGATCGTTTCCCAATTCCGTCGGCGAAACTGATATGCATGCACTCCGACCGTGGCGTTCAACCCTGATG
>DNLG01000054.1:3316-9390 GCA_003488525.1 Bacteroidota bacterium
TGAGGAGTGACTGACCAAAATCATCCCGATCGGTAGAATCGTTGATGTTGGTTCTCGGATCTGCCTCGGCAAGGGGCTTGGGAACAGCAAAGTAGCCCAGCTGATTGCCGGTACGACCCCACAGAGCAAGTGCACGAACTGATTCGTTCTTCCCGACCCATGAACCGGAGATCATCATTGATGTCGCTTCCGTGCCGGTGTTTCGACGGAAGCCGTCCGAGGTGAGCCGTGTGACGCGAGCCATCAAGCTGACACCATTGCTAAGCTGTCCGGTCGAGACCGTCGCACTTCCGCGGAAAAGATTAAACGACCCATAGTCAAGCGAGGCTTCGGCCGAGGGGCCCTTAGTAGGCGTAGCAGACGTTTCGAAGTTCACAGCGCCGGCGAATGCGGCCGTGCCGTTGCTGCTCATTCCAACACCGCGCTGCACCTGGATCGACGACATGCCGTTGACCAGGTCGCCGATGTTCGAGAAGAACACGCCCTGATCGATCATGTCATTAAGCGGCACGCCGTCAATGGTGACGTTCACCCGAGTCTGATCGATGCCTCGCAGGCGGAATGAACCGTAGTTCGTCACGCCGGTACCGGACTCCGAAAAGGACAGCACCGAAGGTGTTGCCCGCTCGATCAGAAACTGCGGGTCCTGACCAAGATGCCACTGCCGAATGTTCGCACGCGAAATGGTGCTATGCGTCACCGGATCCGTGCGACCGATGCGATAACTCGAGACCTCGAGCATGCGCCCCTGCACGACGCGCAGAGAATCGACCGAAAGTGTGGAATCAGCTTTGGCCATTGCGGCAGCTGAAGGAACAAGGAATCCTGCGCCGAGCAGGACAAGGAATGCGAACATGGACGACCCTCATCAGTGATGAAACAGAAGAGTAACGTCCGTTATGAGGGTGATCGCCGTTTCCCTTCGCCGGTATTATCCGGATCAGGTACCAAGAGTGTGATCTCAGCCATGCCCAAGGCACAGCACCTCTAACGGGAGTACGAATTTACGCCGTGGAATGATTCTATCTTTGCACATGGATAAGTTCATTGTGCGAGGGGGCACTCGCCTTCAAGGATCGGTTGCCATCTCCGGTGCGAAAAATGCATCGCTGGCGCTGATGCCAACCTGCCTGCTGACCTCCGGAACGCTCACGCTGACCAATACGCCAAACAACAGGGACCTCGGCACGATGAGCCGACTGCTGTCGAGCATGGGTGTGGGCATGCACCTCGAGGGAGATGTTCTGAAGCTGGATGCGTCGAACATCACAAGCCACGAAGCCCCCTACGAACACGTCAAGCAGATGCGTGCATCGATCTACGTGCTGGGTCCACTCGTGGCCCGATTCGGCAACGCGCGCGTCTCACTTCCCGGGGGCTGCAACTTCGGTCCGCGTCCGGTCGACCTGCACCTTAAGGGCCTTGAAAAGCTTGGCGCAACGATCGACCTCAGTGGTGGCTACATCAACGCGTCGTGCGACCGACTCAAAGGGACGCACTTTCACTTCGACATTTCCAGCGTCGGTGCGTCTGTAAATATTCTTACGGCTGCCGTTCTCGCGTCGGGTCATACCACGCTGACGAATGTCGCGATCGAACCGGAGGTGACTGCCGTGGCCAATCTGCTCGTCAAAATGGGCGCGCGTATTCAAGGCATCGGCACGACAACTCTTGAGATCGAGGGAGTAGATGAACTTCATCCGGTAACTGAGGCCACAATACCCGATCGCATCGAAGCGGCAACCTTCATGCTGGCGGCGGCGATGACCCGGGGTGATGTGACGCTTACGAATATTGATGCGTCGCATCTGTCAGCCGTCACACAGTCGATGGAAGATTCGGGTTGCACCATCGACATCGATGGATCAACCATGCGCGTGCGCATGAATGGCACTCCGGAAGCGGAGGATATCACCGCTGCGATCTATCCGGGCTTCCCCACCGATACACAGGCGCAGTGGGCTGCATATATGCTAACGGCCAATGGGGCTTCACGGATCAAGGACACGATCTATCCGACGCGTTTCGGATATGTACCGGAGCTGCAGCGTCTCGGGGCCGACATCGAGACCGGAGAGGGCTACTGCGTGGTCAAGGGTGGAGCTCGCTTGACCGGAGCCACCGTGATGTCGAGCGACCTGCGTGCAAGCGTCAGCCTGGTAATGGCCGGGCTGGTCGCCGACGGGGAGACCGAGATTTTGCGCGTGTATCATCTTGACCGCGGATATGAAGGCCTCGAGCATAAGCTGGGTGCGCTCGGAGCACACATCGAACGGGTGCGCACGGAGGTATACTGATGCTCCTGCGATGGATTGTCTGCATCGGCCTTCTGGGCGCGCTGCTGGCGTCTATCGCGGATGCGCAGTCACCGGCGGCCGGCAAGACGGACGAGCTGCGTCAGCTGCGTCAGTCCATCGAGCAGACGCGTGCCCGTATCCGAAAGCTCACCACACAGGAGAGCCTGGCGCGCCGGTCGCTGAAGACCTCTCAGCGTCAGCGTCTGCAGCTACGTCGCGAGATCGTTCGTCTTGAATCCGAACTGCACATGCTTCAGGATTCGATCACAACACTCCAGCAGGTGGTCGATCAGACCAAGTCGTCGATTCGCAGTTCAGAACAACGATGGCGTGCCGTCACACATGCCGTACATGCTTCACGGCAGCGACGTCAGGGTCGACCACAGACATCGCGTCTGACCGCGCTGGCGTATCAGCGCACCACCGGAGCGGTGCGCGAGTTCCGCGACCGTATGACGATGATCGCCGACTCGCTGCAGACGCAGGCGCAACAGGTCGGAGCTCTTGCTGCTGAGCGCGAGCAACGTCTTGCCAGCAATCAGTCGCAACGCGTCAAGGTCGACCGATCGATCCGTTCCGGCGAAATGGACCTACAGAAGATGGCCAGATCCAAGGCCGAACTGGTCGAAGAACTGCGAAAGAAACAGGCAAGTGCGCGTCGCATTGCTGCACTCATCCAGAGTCAGGTGCGCAAAGACGAGGAACGTCGTCGTGCTCAGGCGCGCAGTGGCAGCAAGTCCCGTCAGAAAGGGGGCTCCTCGCAGACGCAATCACCGGCGGCCGATGCCGGCCCCCTACCCGAGCGTGGCATTTTTTCCCGTCGGTCACTTCCGTGGCCAACGTCATCACGAAGCATCGCTCAGGGCTATGGCATATATCGTAATCCCGAAACCGGCACCACACTTGAGAATCCCGGCATCGATATTCGTTCCAAGGCCGGCTCCGGTGTCGAGGCCGTTGCATCCGGTCGCGTCAGCACCGTCACATGGCTTCCCGGATATGGCTCGTTGGTGATCGTGGATCACCTCAACGGATTCCGCACCGTGTATGCAAACCTGACCGGTGTGAACGTCTCGGGCGGATCAACTGTGCAGGCCGGCTCGCGCCTTGGGTCGAGCAGTACCAATGCCGACGGCGAGGTGATGCATTTCGAGATCTGGAACGGCAGCCGACGGCTTAATCCGCTTTCATACCTGCGTTGACAGAACGATCGAGCTCCAGGAACTGCTCGGCACGTTTGGCATCGGCTTCACGGCCGACGCGTCGGTAGGCATAGATCATCAGCGAGCAGATCCTGTCGCGATACATACTGCGCGCGGCACGATTGCTGATCTGCATCCAGGCACGTTGCTGATAGGCCCCCTGCAGAGCCTGCATCACTCCCACCGGACGTTTGGCGCTATCAGCCACGGCGCGGGCGACCATGCGCGCAAGTCGCGTCTCGACGTTCACCGGTGTGACGCGCGCGGAGTCGGGAATAGTCCGATCGACACGGTGCGAGATCTGACGATCCATTTCGCCAACCTTCGAACTGTCGAAATCGAACACCTGGAAGTGCTGTATGTCATCGGGCTTGACGCGAACCCAGACGCGGTCCTTGCTCTGCGAGGAAAAGCCCCGCTGCCGCAGCTGATCAAGGATCGACTGGGTAGCATCGTACGTAAGATTTGTCTCGACAAGGCCCAGCGCAGCTCGCATGGCCAGCTGGCCAAGTATGTCGTCCGTGTTGTCGAACGTTCGCAGCATGACCTGACGGATGAACTGTCCCTGGTTGTACGAGCGCTGATAATCTCCTGTGGCATAGGCCTTGCGCGACCGAAGCACTCTCAGAGTCTGCTGGGCATTGTCTCGATATCCCATCAGCTCGAGCAATCCGAGCGCCTGCGAGAAACCGAACTCCACCCAGTAGTCGACCTTGGACACGCCGGCGATCTCTGCCACGGCCTTGAAATATCCGGACTGACCTTTGGCCGTACGCACATTGGCAATCATGTTGAAGGTAGATGTATCAGGGAACCCGGCGTCGGCCGGCGTACCTCTCGGGATCGCAATGATCTCGACGCAACCGGAGTCGAGAAAGAAGCGCACAAGATGATTGGCATCAGCCCTGCCGCTGCGCTCGCCAAGGCGTGCATCAACACCCGTCACCAGCACGTTCACCACACGCCCACCCGGCTTGGGGTAGGTATCGGACTTCACGACAATGCTGCTGTCGGTAAGCGTCATGCGCGTTGTATCAACGCCTTCGGAGCTGAGCTTGCCAGGGGGCAGAGCACTTTTCGCGGTGTCAGCCCCGGAGCCTTCGGCAACCGGTTCATCCTTGCGCGTGCATGAAGTGGAAGCGACCAGGATAGAACAGAAGAGAATACCGACAAGCAGACGCGAGATCATCGTTCAAGCCCCTTGGCCTCATTCCAGTAGGCATCCATCTCGGCAAGCGTCATGTCGCGCAATTCGCGGCCGTCTTCGGCTGCGCGCTTTTCAATGTGCTGGAATCGGCGCATGAAGGTATTGGTTGTTCCCTGCAGTGCTTCCTCGGCAATGATGCCCTCGTGCCGCGCGGCATTGATAAGAGCAAACAGAAGGTCACCAAACTCTCTTGATGCGGCCTTGCTGTGGCCCGACTCCAATTCCTGCTGCAGCTCACCGATCTCCTCGTGCACCTTGGCCCACACGTCTCGTCGATCATGCCAGTCAAAGCCAACATTGGCGGCCTTTTCCTGCACACGCTGTGCACGCAGGGCCGCCGGAAGCATGCGAGGAACGCCATCAAGGATGGAGGTCCTTCCCTCTTTCATCTTCAGACGCTCCCAGTTCTGAAGAACCTTTCCGGGATCATCCGTCTGCTCATCGCCGAAAATGTGCGGATGCCGGTTGACGAGTTTATCGAACTCTCCGGCCACCACCTCGCGCAGTGAAAAGGCACCGCGACCTTCGGCGATCACGGCATGCATCACCACGTGAAGAAGCAGGTCGCCGAGCTCCTTGCGGAATTCGGCATCGTCACCACTCTGAATGGCATCTAGAGTTTCATAGGCCTCTTCGATCAGCAGATGCGAAATACTCTCGTGCGTCTGCTCGCGGTCCCACGGACAGTCGTCACGGAGTATGCGCACAAGGCGGATGAAGGCCTCAAGCTGCGAGAGCGTATCTGAGGGATCCTGCGGGTGCGGTACTTGCCGAAGTGGCGGCACGATGCGTCCTGCCGTGGTGATAAAAAACAGTAAGCTGCAAAGCTACGGGATTGTTATCGGGTGACGGCACGGTACGAAAAGAGCCACCGGACGCACGTCCGATGGCTCGATCTGGGATTTGAGATTGTTCGAAGGCTCAGCGCGCAGGCGCTTACGACAGAGGCGCAACGTACGTATCGGCAGCGCGTGCCAGTGCCTGGCGCACCCAACGGCCGTTCTCTTCGGCCTTGCGACGCACGGCAAGGCGCTCGGCGTTGCAGGGACCGTGACCATTGATGACGCGCTTGAATTCGTCCCAGTCAGGATCGCCGTACGACCATTTTCCGGTCTCCGGATCCTTCTTCAGCTCCGGATCGGGGATGGTCAGTCCGAGTTCGAGGATCTTGGGAACATACTGGTTGAAGAACTGCTGGCGCATATCGTCGTTCGAGGCCATCTTCACCTTCCAGCGCATCAGCTTTTCGGTATGCTGGCTGGCTACGTCCGGTGGACCAAAGAAGTGCATGATCGGCCGCCACCAGCGGTTGAGGGCCTCCTGGAGCATCTCGCGCTGCACGGCCGTGCCGGTAGCCAGCGCCACCAC
>DNLG01000054.1:9657-16660 GCA_003488525.1 Bacteroidota bacterium
ATCAGCCATGCGATCACGGCCGTATCGGCCCATGTCATGGCCGGATAGTTAAAGACGTTCGAATACTTGGACTTCCCGGTAAGCAGGTCGTCGATCATCTTTTCACGGGGCTTGCCGAGCGTCTCGGCGGCACTGTACAGAAGCTGAGCGTGACCGACTTCGTCCTGCACCTTTGCCATGAGGGCGATCTTGCGCTTGAAGCCCGGAGCACGCGTGATCCATGTGCCTTCGGGCAGCGCACCGATGATCTCCGAGTGTGCATGCTGCTCGATCATACGAATGAGCTGCCGGCGGTATTCAGTCGGCATCCAATCGTGGGGTTCGATCTTTTCGCCACGGGCAATGCGGGCCTCGAACTCAGCCAGCTTCTGTGGATCGTCCTGAACCTGCTCGCCCCCTGAAGGGCCGTCGACGATGGTGATGTTTCCGTACATGGTTGTTCCTAGTTCTTCAGTTTCGCGATGCGAAAATGGTAAAAACTGATGGGAGTGTCTAATGTGGGGTTCGGCTCGGCATCCTTGTAGATGCTCGTGACGGAGAATTTGAACAGCGCACCGCCAAGACTCCTAACGAGCAGCGTCTTGTCGGGACTTGGACGCAACGTGTGCGTGCGGATGTCGTAGACGAAGAACGAATCGCCTCCGAGAACGGCCAGTGGCACCACTGGGCGCGTGGTATCGTCGGTGCGGAGCGTCACACCCGATGGGATGCCCGAGACCGTCTCGAACCGTGCCGTGACCACCGCCCCGGCAACCGTTCCCTTGCCATTGGTGCCCGAGTTGAGCTGGATCGGGATGGCCTTGGTACGGCCGCAGCAATAGATGTACGGCAGACGTATGTCCCACGGCGAGGCATCCGTATCGACCACCTTCATGCTGTCAAGCGAGATATACAGCCACTTGACGATGCTGTCGGTCTGCACGTTCGAGAACCGGACACTCGTGGTGTCGACCGGTGTGGACGGCTCCGACGGCGTCGAGTCGCAGGACGCTGACAGGGCAGCTATGACGGCCACCCAAAGGATCACGAAAAACCGCAGTGTCATCTTCATTCAGTGATGTTGTTATGGTCGAACGCGAACACGATCGAGAACCGCCTTGCCGATCATCGCGCCGTGTTCTGCCCCGGCGTCGCATCCACGGCGGTAATGGATACCTCCGTAGAGACGACTGACTGAGGCCTCAACGGCTGCGGCGCGGAAGCTTGTAAAGCTCCTGACGCCAAATCCGAACCGTACCTCGGTGCTGTCGACAAAGGGCATATCGCCGAAGTACGACGTCAGCACCTCAGCGGCTGCCGCCGTGATCGTCGAGTGCCCGCTGGCGTGCTCGGGAAACGGCGGAGTCTGCAGAAAAGGTTCCCACGCCTTGTCGATGTTCTGATTGATGTACGTCACGGGGCGAATGAGATTTCCACGGAACTTCTCTTGCCAGCATGCCGTAAATCCGTCAAACAGCGCAAAGGCCAGCTTCGAATAGACTTCCAATGAGGCCACCATGGGCATGCGCTTCTGTGACATGACCTGTTCGGCGATGTTCATCCAGTGTCCACCGGGAGAGATCTGCCGCGAGTTGAAAATGAAGTGCCCGTGATACGCCGTCACCACCGGATTGTCGTTCCAGAACTCGGCGATGTGCCTTTGCTCAGTCGAGAGCGAGCGTGAGATCTCGTACACTTCCTCGGCGGCCTTCCGAAAGGCCGACCCCTGCTTCTTGCTGAAGGGGATGCTCGGCGGAACGGGAAACTCGGAGGCGCTTTTCAGCACGATCGTGCGCACCATCCCGCAGTATGGGGAAAGGGGCTTGGCGAAGTTCGGAGGCGTTGGCACCCAACAGGAATCGCATCGGGGCCACTCATAATCGGGCAAGCCCTGGGTGCGGTTGTATCCGTCGGCCTTGGCGTAAACGTTGATCGCAGTGCCGACGCTTTTGCCGTAGGCCTTGGACCGCTCGAAAACATCCTCTGCAACCTCCTTGGCAAGACGTGCCAGTTGAACCGTAGCCAGGCTGTCAGAGATCGAGATGCGATACAGCAGCTTGCTGCACGACGTCTGATACGCCGCCACGAGGGCAACGCGCCAGTCGTAACGGGCATCAGGCGCAGGCTGTGGCACGCCCGTGAACCCGTTGAGCATGCCTGCCATGCTGCGGTAGGCCGGATCGGCGTGGCGTGCCGCTTCGTAGCCGGCAAGATTCGAGTAGGCATGGATACGGGCAGCGATGGGCGGACCGAAACCATCCTCCATGATGACCTCGATGACGAGGCGGTTCCACTCGTGAACAAGTTCTGCGCCGTCGACGCTATCAGAAGCGTCCGCAGAGAGGGTCACCCCGAATAAGGCAACCAGCCAGAGGCAGTTTCGTAGCATGCGCGTCATGACGCGAAACTACGGCTTTTCACTTGCCGCCGGGAAGCGCAAAGAGTAGCGCACGCGCAGAATTCCGCGTCACCACAAGCGCACGGTTTCCGGTCGCAAGGCGCACCATCGCCGCATCTCTACTCTCACCGTAGGCCACCAGTCCACTCTGCCGCACGTTCAACGGTGTGAGCACTCCACCGAGGTCATTTCGAAGCACAAGCCCCATTCCCCCATCGTATCCGATGACATCGGAATCGGCCGTGCGGGTGTTTCCCACAAGGGTCAGATCAGCGTCGCCATCGGCGTCGAGGTCCTCAGCCAGGATCTCCATCACCGGAGCCACCTGCGCCATGTCCGGAAACGGCCGGAAGACAAAGCGGCCATTGGTGTTCACAAGCACGCCCGAGGCGTATTCGTGAAGAAGCAGCATACGCATGGACGTTGTGTCGAAGGGGCTGAGCACATCCGCCATGGACGCGCGACCGAACGCATCGTAGGTCGTGAATGACCGTATCAGCGTCGGGATGTGCTGCTGAAGGGCAAAGCGACCTCGCAACGGCATATCCCTGCCATCAATGACCTGCGAGATGAAGTGGTCCATCGATCCGTTGTCATCGACGTCAGCCATGCGGCATCGTATTGGGTTGCTCGCGTCGGGCACGAACCGACAGTTCAGGCCAACATTCCCGAGCAGCAGATCCTGATCTCCGTCGCGGTCGATGTCCGCCGCGCGCACGCACGACCAGAGGCCATCGAGCGCCGGCGGAAGTACGCTGGCAGAGACGTTTTCAAACCGACCCGAGGTGTTGCGCCAGATGGATGGCGACATCCACTCGCCAACCACTACAAGGTCAAGATCCCGGTCCTGGTCGATGTCCACCCACACTGCCGAACGCGTCATACCGACATCCGAAAGCCCCCTTGCCAGAGCGTCGGTGACCTCGCGCAAGACTCCGCGATCATTGCGGTAGAGCACACTTCGGGCCGGCTGCGGGAACTTCCCCGGGACGATGCGCCCACCGACGAAGAGGTCGATGTCCCCATCACCATCGAAGTCGGCAGCAGCAGCGCAGGAGCCGGCATCTCGGCCCGATACGTACGACGTTGAGCGGGTGAACTGCCCCTTGCCGTCGTTCAGATAAAGCCGATCCTCAAGCTCCTGGTCGTCAGCTGCAAACTCGGCCCCACCGGTCACCACGAAAAGATCAAGGTCGCGGTCTGCGTCGATGTCGACGAGCAGCACGTCCACGTCCTCGGATTCGATCACGTCATTGAGTCCGCACTCCACCGAGACGAACGTGCCATTCTTCTGCTGCAGAAAACACTGCGTCGGCTGGTACTTGGCTCCACAGGCGACAATGTCCTCGCGCCCGTCCCGGTCGACATCGCCAACGGCCATGCGCGGGCCGTCCTTGGAGTAGCGGAATGGAATCAGTCGTTCACGCTTGAAGTCATCGAACGTGTTCTCGCGGTGGGCAAATGGAAAGACCTCTTCGCTCATGCGCGCAAGCAGCGGGCGGACTGGCTTTTCAGGCTCTGCTGCGGCGGTGACCACCTGCGAGCGGTCGATCGTCACATACGCTGCGCGCTCGAGATCTCGGTGCACCGAGCGCTGGCCGTCGCTCCAAACCACAACAACGCTATCGATCCACTCGCCCTCGCTGAGGGCGATAATGAGTCGAGGATCCGAGGTGGACTGAAACCCGCGGCATGTATAGACCTCCCGCACGGATGTGCGCCGGTTGGTGGTGACGTTTACCCGCGAGCCGATGCCGAAGGGATTGGCATCCGACTGACGCAGGCGCAGGCCAACGGACATCTGCCGGGAACGAACCTTGCCGGAATCGGCGGCACGTGATTGAAACAATCCGGCCTCTGCATCAGTGTTGTTGACGACCAGGTCCAAATCACCGTCATTATCCAGGTCCGCCAGGGCAGCCCCATTCGAGATGCGCGGCACCCGTGCGACGTCATCAGCGGTATCAGTACGAAAACGCACGCCGTCGGTATTGATCAGCAGATAATTCCGAAGGGGCGAGGTTGGCATGGACATCGATGCCTCCCTGGGATTACTCACGCCGCGCGTCTGCAGGTTGTACGTGTAATCCTGGTCACCCATATCACGCTTGGTGCCATTGCTCACAAACAGATCCTGATCTCCGTCAAGGTCGACGTCCGCAGCAAGAACCGACCAGCTCCAGTCTGTTGCGGCAATGCCGGCAAAGAGGGCTACCTCGACGAAATATCCATCGCCACGATTGAGGTGGTAGCAGTTCTGGACGCGCTGAAGACTGTCGAAGAACGGACCATAGATGGACATTCCGCCGAGCTGCGTCTGACGTCGGTAGTTGCTGCGAGGGAGCATGTCCACCGAAATCACATCCAGCATACCATCACTGTTCAGATCGGCAACATCACTCCCCATGGAGGCCCA
Organism: Bacteroidota bacterium; assembly: GCA_003488525.1. Classification (GTDB taxonomy): domain Bacteria; phylum Bacteroidota; class Ignavibacteria; order Kapaibacteriales; family Kapaibacteriaceae; genus UBA10438. Next base: position 14,451 of record DNLG01000054.1, read on the forward strand.
CGACATGTGCGGCAACTGCTGTGTGGCACGGTCGGCGAACGTGCCGTTGCGCTGATTGATCCACAGCTTGTCGCGCTCCTCAAAATCGTTGGCCACGAAGATGTCCGGCCAGCCATCGTCGTTCAGATCGCCGACACTTGCCGAAAGACCATATCCCCTATCTGTAATGCCGCATGCTGCCGTGACGTCTACGTAGAGCCCCTTGCCGTCATTGCGGAACAGCTGATCATTGACGCCGGGGTTGAGATATCCCTGACGACGGGGCTCACCACTGTTGACAAGGAAGACGTCCAGGTCGCCATCGCGATCGTAATCGATCTGTATGGCATGGGTGGAGAAAGCATGCGTTGCGAGGACCGATGTGCTATCGAGGCGAAACGTCCCATTGCCGGTATTGACAAACAGCAGGTTCCTCGAGTACCGCCGGCAGACGTACACATCCTGCAGCCCATCACCGGTCAGCTCAGCCACGAGCACACCGGTGTTGACCAGTCGATCACCGAGCGTCAGACCGCTGACTTCGGTTCGATCCTCGAAGCGCATCCCGCCGAGATTACGATACATCCGGATGCCACGGTCCGTGCTGGTAAACACAACGTCCTGCAGACCGTCACCGTCGAGATCGCCAATGCCGACACCACCGCCGTTGAACATGTAGAAGTCTGAGATGATGTTCAGCGAATCCGTCTCAACGATGTCATTACGGAAGTTGAGACCGCTCGTTGATGAAGGTATAGCCATGAAGTACTGGCCACGGAGTCCGCAGGGGGCCAGCAGAAGCATAACGATGATGCACGGCTTCAGCACTTGTACCTACCTCAGGAATGGTAGCGCAGAAAAATCACCAATGCAATTATAGAAAAGCATACGTTCGCACTCCACGCTATCACGGCAGGGGGGAAATCTGAGGAAGCACCGACGGCCTGACTGATCTTCGTGAAAGCGATGTAGCTGACGGCAATCACCAGTGCCGCTGTGATGTTGGCGGCCATTCCGCCGCGGCGTCGAACGGAGGCAAAGGGAACGCTGATCATTACCACGATCAGATTAACGAAGGGGAACGCCCACTGTCCGGCGAGATCGATCTCTGCCACCCGCGTCTGCTTGCCCCCTTTTCGTAGCATTTCCAGATACTCGGCAAGCTCAGGGAAGGTCATCTCATCGGTACTCTGCTGCAGGCGCAGGATCTGATCGTGGCGCATGTCAAACGGCACGTCTAGCGAATCGATCTGCACGATACGCACTGTGTCGGCCTCAAACACTCGCCGCACGGCTCCGCGTCCGGCCCAGCGTGAGCGCGCCGAATCCCAGCGCATTGACTCGACATCGAGACGCCAGGCAAGTCGGGGCGAATGCACCGAACCGAACTCCTCGATCGCAACGCCGCTGGCGATGCGAGCATCCACGTCGTAGCGATCGATACCGACATTCATCGTTGGCGTCTGCCGGAACGCCAGATCACTCATAATGCTCAGCCCCATGCTGGTGCCGAGATAGCGCCTCTCAAGGTCACGCCGCTCGGCGGCGGCCTTCGGCACGATCCAGCCATTGAAGTAGAGCTGTCCAACGCTTACCAGCAAACTCACCATCAGGATAGGCACGAGGATGCGTGAGGTGCTGATGCCGCCGGACTTCATGGCTGTGATCTCGTTGAGATTGCTCAGGCGGCCAATGGCAAACAGACCGCTGAGCATGAGCGCTATGGGCGTGATCAGCTCAAGGATCTCGGGCACAAAGGCCACGTAGTATCGAGCGATCACCTCGACAGACGCTTTGTTATCGAGGAACTGATCAAGGCCGTCGATCAGATCCACGATGACAAAGATCGACGTCAGTGCAAGCAGCGCAAACAGGAACGATGTCACAAACTGCCAGATCACATATCGGTCGAGCGTGCGCACTGCCTAGCCCCTTTGCCGGCTCTGAGGCCAGAGTGAGAGCACGACGTGAAGCACTACCACAAGACAGGTCGAAACTCCGATGGCCGCAGCCGATGTAGCAGGAACATGACGCGGATCGATCCATGCGAAGTTCTTGTGCAGCCAGGGGGCGAGCACGTACACGCATCCGATGCACAGAAGGTACGCAAGAGCGTCGACAGCGATCATCGTGACCAAACGTCCGCCACGCAGCCAGAACTGCGTCCGTCCAAGTACCATCGCACGTTCGGCCACACCCGGCGGGCGCATCATACGCCCGGTTACAAGACC
>DNLG01000054.1:16875-24072 GCA_003488525.1 Bacteroidota bacterium
GTCCTGACGTCGTCGTTCGACGTCCGTGATGGCATCCTGCGGAACGATCACGTTTTCAACCACGTCATCGAACGACGTCTGCAGTCGTGAGACCAGCCCCACAACGTGACGTCGGCTCAGTGAACCGGCTGTGAGGCTTATGCGCAGCAGCTGCGGCATGGCAGCAATCTCTGCAAGACCCTCCGACTGAACGCCGATCTCTGACTGGAATTGCGACCAGACTTCTTCAGGCATCATCACCCGGGCGAGATGCACGTCCTGATGCCGTAGCACGCTGCGGCGCAGCTCGTCAATGCGCTGCTGATCGGCACTGTCACGCATCACCACATCAAGAACAATGTTCTCTGCCGTGCGTCGGATGTCGCGATCAACCTCACGCAGAACCAGAGCGGCTGCGGCGCTGAGCAGGCCGACGATGGCGATCGACAACACGCTGGCTGCCAGTGGCCAGGCTCGATTGCGGACGAAGGCCCGCGCCGTAAGCAACTGGATCCACATCACCGGCTTCTCCCGAGCCGGCGAGCTACGAGGTTCTTTACGTCAGGCACTACACGCAGATAGGCCGAAAGAGGCAGGTCGAGGATCCTCTGCACGTGCAACTGGTAAAGGATGCTCACAACGACGATGTTGGCCACAAGGCCAAGACCGACGAGATGTGCCTGACCAGAGTACCCCACGGCAACAAGCACGGCAAAGGAAACCGTCACGCCAACGGCACTGTAGCGAAGAATCGAGGCGCTCTGACCGGCCGCAAGAATGATCGTACCCAACAGACCAAGGGGCATGATCAGAGCCGATGTGATCAGCACGTTAAAGTGATCGACCGCCGTAGCGTACTCCGGAGTGAGGAATGTGATGATCAGGTTGCTGGCCCCGAGTTCCAGAATAGCAACGATAGCGATGATTGGTAACAACGTGAAGCTGACGGCCTTGGTGACAAGCGTCTGAAGATCCTCGATCCGACGCTGAGCATACATGCGCACAGCGGCAGGATACATGAGCGTTGTCACGGCATCGAATCCCTGCTCGAAGATGCGGTAAAGGTTCTTGGCCGGATTGTAGACGCCAACCACACCCACATCGAAGAACGCAGCGATAACGTAAACGTCCAGCAGCTTCGGCGCAGTATTCAGCGCCGTTGCTGCCGCCAGTGGCAGGCCGTAGCCGAGATACGTGCGGGCCGTCATCGTCCCGCGACGAGAGAAGATGAGATCCTTGCGCGTCATGAGAACCGCAATCAGCGAGCTTGCGCCCATGCCCGCGAAATCAACAACCAGGATCTGCTCAAACGTCGTCAGACGTCCCTGCGAGATCGCCCAGATCGTCAGCGCCGTGCGCACCCCAAACCAGACGGCGTCGACAAAGAACAGGTCACGCATGCGCATGTCCCGGTAGAGGATCTTCAAGCAGAACATCCTCGGCAGAGTCAACAGGCAATAGAGCGGCAACCACTGGGCAACGAGGACAAACTCTTCGACGCGAAAAAGGTCGGTAAGGGGCTCGCGGAGCAGGAACATCAAACCCGACGAGCCGAGCACAACGACGGTGTGGATCGTCAGGGCAAGAAGGTTCACCCTCGGGCGCTCATCGGCATTCACGCCAAACTGGATCACACCGGCCAGAGCTGAGCCGTCGGAGACCATCATGATCCACGAGTTCAGGGCAACCAGAAGCGTAAACACGCCGTAGACTTCCTTGGGAAGTGCGGCGATCTGCAGAAACTGCACAAAGCCGAATCCGACGTACAATAGCTTGTCCGCCATGGACCAGGAGATCGCCCCGAGGTGCGCCGTAACCTTCATGCGGCAAAGATAGCTGTCTGGTACAGCCGATCAGGGAACATCACGACGAATGGCCCAGGAGATTTCACTGCCGTGCAGGCGCAGGCATGATGTGGTGCGGATCGAGGCAAATCGTTCCGAATATGTTGCCTGGTCGATCAGCCCCTTGGCCCCCGTCCAGCTGAGAACGAGCTGGGTCTGCCCAGAAGCAATCACCAGCTGCTCGTCCCCGATCTGCACGATGCGCACGTCGGGGTGGAACACAAAGACGCACTCGGCGCTGTGCCCGGCATTGCCGGTAAACACGTCGTGACCATGAAGAGCCCCCTGTTCAAGTGAAAGCTCACGGACATGGCGTCCGACGTCGGCGCGGATGATCTCGCCTCGGAGTACACCATCGGCGGTGCGCGCAAGTCTTCGCTCGAGGCGATCCTCGAGCAGCCAGAAGAGTCCCGACTCTCCGGCAGGGTATTCTGCCTGATCGGCATCTGCCGGCCACATCGTCGAGTGGCTGCCGGTCGAGCGCTGCTGATTGCGACGACGCATGTCCATGGTGTAGGTCGACGTGCCGGGGTCGACAACAAACCATCGTCCATCACAGCGCAGCGTCATGCTGTTCTGATCGTTGTGCGCATGACCGCCCTTACCGAACTGGCCCACCGGACCGTTACGAAGGGTACACTGCAGATGTTCGTCTTCGAGGACGGCCAGTCCGAAGTTTTGCATGTCGGTCGAGACGCGCATCATGGCAGCTGCGCCATGCAGCCGCTCGGCCACATCATACATGTAGGACATCTCCGGCTCGAAGCCGCAGAGCTTCATCGAGAGTCCGTCATCATTGTCGCCGATAAGGGGCATGCCCAGTCGCTCAAGCTGTCGGCACCGTGCAACAGCACTCAGCACCAGCGTCTGATGCGCCACGTCTGCGCGAACCGGGGTCTGGGCCGCATGCATCAGGTGCAGCGCATGCACGAAGGTATCGACGATCTGACGGTGATATCCCGTGCTGCCCTCGTTACTCATCCCGTCAGGCAGGATCTGCCGGGGGATCTCCGACAGCAGCCCCCTACAGGCATCGTGCTTCCAGAGGTCCGTCTCGGGCCGGCCCTCGACGTAGACCGATGCCGCCAGTACGCCGAGCAGGTTCGCCGCATAATGCGATGTCGAGAGTCCTCCCCGGGACTCACGCTCGGCAAAGGTCAACAGGGCATGATCAATGGCCGTTGCCGCCACAATGCGGTCGCCATCTGCGCTGCGCCAGCCCGAGCGTTGTGCCCAGTCCCATGCCACGAGCATCGAATGCAGCCGTATGCCCGTGCCCATCGGGAACTGCCAGTGCACACCGGTACCTGCCGGATAGGCCGAGGCGAACGTAACGATCTCATCTTCCAGCAGCTGACACCATTCGTCGCGCCGCTCCGCGTCGAGATGCGCCGCCAGCGCGTAGGCGCACCAATGATGCATGCGGCTGAGCTCATGCACGGACCGAACATCCACGCCGGTCGGATCGGACTGGCCAACGTTCCACCGGTCGATGCCGTAGGCCCCGATGTTGCCCGACCGCATCCTGCGCGCAAAGGCAAGCACGCTCTGACCATGCTGAGCAAACCAGGGGGCTGATGGCAACGGAACGATATTCGTGCGCAGGCCGCGTCCTTCAGACGGCATGGTGGGGACAAGGCGTTTTGCCCGGCGAAGCTCACGAAAACGACGCAGACGGTCCACCAACTTCCCCACAAGGAAGGGCCGCATCGGTCCTCGAAGTATCCGTATCGTCCACGCCAGATTCATTGTGGCAATTTACCACCGTAGATTTGAGCCATGTGCGGTATCGCAGGAATCATTGATTCAACCCTGTCGGCCGACACCCTTGTCGACCTCGGATCGCGCATGTTGCGGGTTACGTCGCATCGGGGTCCGGACCACAGCGGCACGTTTTGTTCCCATCCGGTGTGGCTCGGTCATAATCGACTGAGCATCATCGACCTCTCGTCGGCCTCCCACCAGCCGATGTCCTATCGTGATCTGACGATCACCTTCAACGGCGAGGTCTACAATTACATTGAGCTGCGGCAGGAACTCATTGAGGCCGGATATCACTTCGAGACCACCGGCGATACCGAGGTCGTCCTCAAAGCCTTTGCCCACTGGGGCACGCAGGCCGTTGAGCGGCTCATTGGCATGTGGGCGTTTGCCATCTGGGATGCCGCCGAGCGGACGCTTTTCTGTTCACGGGACAGATTCGGGATTAAGCCTTTTCACTACAGCTTTGCTAACGGACGACTCTACTTTGCCTCGGAGATCAAGGCACTTCGTGGTCAGCCCCTTGACCGAGGGGGCATCAATGAGGCACAGGTAGCACGCGGTCTCTACCTGGGCTGGATGCATCACTGGGATGAGACCTATTTCTCGGACATTCACTCGCTGCCGGCATCCCACAACCTCGAGTGGCGCAATGGTCAGATCCGACGCTGGCAGTACGCTGACCTTGATCTGCATGAAGACACTCGGCTGTCTTTTTCCGATAGTGTCGAGGCATTTCGGGAGCTCTTCATCGATTCGGTGCGGATCACCTCGCGCCGCGATGTTCCGATGGGCGTATGCCTGAGTGGTGGCCTCGACTCAACGTCCATCGCCGGCGTGCTGGCGTCATCAACGCAGGAGCATGAGGTCCGCGCCTTTACAGCGTACTACACCGGAACCGGTGCCGTTGATGAACGTCCGTACATTCGGCATCTTCTGGACCGATATCCGCAGATCGTCTCACAGGAGATCTCACCGACGGATACTGACGTGGCCGAGGCACTCGACCGCATCGTGCACCTTATGGACGCTCCGATGCCCTCGTCGTCCTACGTCTCGCAGTACTTTGTCATGGGGCTTGCAGCCAGCCACGGAGTAAAGGTTGTTCTCGACGGCCAGGGCTCGGATGAGATGCTCGGCGGGTACATGCATTCGCTCTACCGCGTCATCGCGGGTAAGATCAGGGAAGGCCGACTCCTGGAGGCACAGGCAGAACTTCGCGCCCATGCCTCACGTCAGTCCTACCCTTTGAAACGTAGGCTGGATGTTCTGGCAAAAAGTCTTCTCAGCGCCGTGCGCTCCGAGCAGACGCTCTACGAGCTGGAGTTCGGGCATACGTATCCATGGCTCATGCGTCAGGAACCTTCGGCATACCCTCTGCGACTCGGTCAGGCCGACGGCTCTCAGCTGAATGGGTTTCTCAGCAATTTGATGCGGGTTACGCTGCTGCCGACGCTGCTGCATACGGAGGACATCAACTCGATGGCCTTCAGTATCGAATCGCGGGTCCCATTTCTGGATCATCGACTTGTCGACCTTTCGATGCGCATGCCCACGGAACACCGCGTGCACAGAGGGGAGACCAAGCGCGTCCTGCGTGCTGCCATGCGCGGCATCGTTCCGGATCAGATTCTCGACCGTAAGGACAAGACCGGATTTATCACGCCCGGACACATTCGCTGGCTGCGCGGTGCCCTGGCGCACAGGCTCGAGGGGCAGTGGAAAGAGCTCGAGCCGTACGTCGACCTTCAGCGTCTCGGTACCATGCTCGAGGCATACCGGCGCGGCGATGATCGTCATGCACTGCTGATCTGGCGACTGACCATGCTGCGCATGTTCCTCGCTGGCGCCTGAGGATCTACTTTCGGCGGACGATGTTGATCATGCCGAGAAGAATCTCGCGCTTCGCATCCGAGACCTCGATCTCGTCACCATTGCTCAGGATCACACGCATCATCTTTCCGCGGACAATCCTGCGAACATGACGGATGTTGATGATGTGTGATCGGTGCACTCGAAGAAACGTATTCTCGGGCAACGCATCCTTGTAGTCGCCGATGGTTCGCGACATCAGAATGTCACCCCCTCGGTCAAATGTCACCTGTGTGTAGTTGCCCTCGCCCTTTACGTGGATGATCGAGTCCGTAGGTCGCACCAAAAGTCCACTTTGATCCGGTAGCGCAATGATATCAGGGTGGTATGGGGCTTCCGGACTCCGAAACATCTGCGTCCGCATCGATCGGCGCTGCGCCACATGGCGAGCGCACAGCTCAAAGAGCGAAACGACCACGTCCTTCGGACTCTCCTGGCTTATGCATCCAGTGAATGGATCAGCCCCCTCGGAAGTATCCGGCGCTTGGTCTGCCCAGAGGATGAGCTGGGGGGACACTACGGCGTCTGGGCGGGACAGCATCGAGGCCGACAATGGGTCAACCCCGGGGCCGATGACAATTACATCGGGTTCCACGAGCGCACTGCGCACTCGCGCTTCGTTGATACTTCCGCAGATGCTGATGATTCGTATCGCGTCACCGACACAGGAACGGAGCTTTGTTTCGATAGTGTAACGATGCTCGTCGGTCACGACGAGCGCGAGACGCAAATACATCCTAGACTCCAAATCAACAACTTTGAACGACGTAACAACGAAACGAACCTATGACACGATTTGACAGGGTGAAAAATACCAGCTCGTCATTTGCTTTACATCGTAGATTCACTCTATGAGCCTTGTCTTTCTCCAGCTGGCGCTGATCGTTGTCGCCGGCATCCTTTATCGTCGCATCCCGAATTCCCTGCCCCCTCAGGAGATCAGGAGAGTGATCTCTTCGATCGTCCTGAACGTCTTCATTCCCTTTCTGACCTTTGGTGTGATCGCAACGGCACCGATGGGAATGGATCTTCTGACCGTGCCGCTGATCTCGATCACGACGGCTCTGCTGGGTCTGGGTCTCGGGTGGCTCGTGTACGCAAGGCTCCTTCGCAGACATCTCTCAGAACCCGCCGCTGGATCGCTGATCCTGGCAGCTACCTGGTGCAATGCGATGTACATGGGTCTACCGATCACCACATCGGTTGTTGGCGAACATGTCAGTCGCGTGCCGATCCTGTATGACTATCTCGGTATGACGCCGCTGCTGTTCACACTTGGCGCGCTGATCGGCTCGCGCTACGGAACTGCGCATGAGAAGACCTCGATCGGCAAGGGGCTGATTGATGTGCTGCGCATGCCCCCTACGGTCTCAATCGCCGTTGCCCTCTTCGTGAACGTCGTCGACATACCCGTTGCCGAATGGCTCATAAATGCCTGCACAAGCGCAGGCAAGGCCATAGCGCCGCTCATGCTCTTTAGTATCGGTCTTGCGTTGCGACTTCCATCTCTCCGTGAGCTGCCGATACTACTGCCGGCAGCAGCGATCCGCGTGGCGATCGTTCCGCTGATCATTCTGCCCTTGGCCGGGATGATGATCACGGATGCCGACATCAGGCTGGCGGTCTTGCTCGAGTCGGCCATGCCAACGATGATGCTGACGATGGTCTTTGCCGAACGCTTCGGACTCGATGAATCAGTTCTGGCTCAGGCCATTCTTCTTTCGACGCTGGTTTCAGCATT
>DNLG01000054.1:24354-26204 GCA_003488525.1 Bacteroidota bacterium
TTCGAGCGCGGGAAGTATTCGATCCTGACAAAGATCTTCCTGTCACACGCCGCCCCCCTGGCCGGGACGCCCATCATCACGCGTCTCAAGTTCGGTCTGCGAATGAAGCTCGACCCGGCGGAGTATCTACAGGCACACCTCTATGTGTTTGGTGACTACGAGCTGCCAACGATCCGCTTTATCCGCAGCTTTCTGACCAGGGATGCGGTCTGCTGTGACGTCGGAGCGCAGATGGGCTACCTCTCCCTGGCCATGGCCACGGCGGCCGAGGGTACCACAACCGTCCACGCCTTTGAGCCCGAATCGGTCAACGCCGAGCGCTTTTCCGAAAACGTCGCCCTCAACGGTCTGCGCAACGTCAGCCTTCATCGCACGGCCGTATCGAATGTCGACGGCATGCTGAGACTCTATCTCTCGAACGATCGAAATGCCGGCACGCACAGTACGATAGCCCACTCTTCGAACGTGTCCGACGAGTTTGTCGAGATCCCGTCAACAACCCTTGATTCCTTCGCCGCTGCGCATGCACTTGAGCGTCTGGACCTTGTCAAGGTCGACGTCGAGGGCGCCGAATTCGACGTTCTGCGTGGGGCCGACCGCGTGCTGCGAACACTACGTCCATGTGTGATCCTTGAGCTCAGCGATGCCCTGCAACAGCAGCGCGGTATGACCTCCAAGGATATCAAGGTCTTCATGGCCGAACGCGGGTACACGGCCTATGCCATCAACGATGACGGAACTCTCGTCACATCGACACTTGAGGCCGAGCATATCAACGACAACGTCGTCTTTCTTGCTACCTCATGAAGGTTCGACTGCTCGCCCCCTTCCCGCCACCCTACGGAGGCGTAGCGCTGCACAGCGTCCGCCTGCTTGAAGGGTTGCGCGGTCATGGCATGCAGGCATCCGGAATCTCCTTAGGGGGCCTGCCGGATGCCATCGATGATGTCACTCGGTTCTCGCCGACGATGTTTCTGAACCGTTCGCTGGTTCACTATCACACGGACGAGGGCAATCACCGCTGGATGCGCCTGTTATCGAGGATGTGGCGCATGACGCGCACCCCGTATGTGGTGACGGTTCATTCGTTCCGGCACCGACCGGAGTTTGACAACGCATCAGTGCGGCGATCGCTCGCGGCGGCATTCAAACACGCCAAGGCAGTCATCGCCATCAGCGACGAGGTTGTCCATGATCTTGAACGTCGCATCGGCGTACGTCATAAGCTGACGCGCACGATACCGTCGAATCTACCCGTCAGTCAATGGGAAAAAGGGTTCCCGCTATCGCCGCAGATCCCGCAGGACTGGAAGGACGCAAGCGTACGTCTGCTTGCCAACGCCGGACGTATCGTGTCGTATCAGGGTAAGGATCTGTACGGACTTGATGTACTGGTTGAAGCCATGAATAGGCTCGATGGCGACGTGCGCCTCTGCATTGCCGTGGGCGAGATCGTCGATGCCACAGTATGGGCAGACCTGCGCTCACGTATCGAAGGTGATCCGCGCATCAGCGTGGTACGCGACCTGCAAGGCCCCCTCGTACCGGTCGTGCGCCATGCACACGTCGTCATCAGACCAACACGCACCGAGGGCGGTCCGTCACTCACTCTCAGCGAAGCACTCGAACTTGGACGCTGGGCCATCGGCTCCGATTCCGTCATACGTCCACAAGGCACCGTGCTGTTCAAGAACGAAGATCCATCAGACCTAGCCCACGCCCTCGAACGCTGCATCCGCGATCTGCGCAGTGGACACATGCCCCCACCGATGCCCGCTCACGTCGATGCCGTTCAGCGGATTGTGAATCTGTATCAGCGAGTGACACCGTAGGGTCGCAGCCGTAGGGTC
>DNLG01000054.1:26453-28050 GCA_003488525.1 Bacteroidota bacterium
AACCTAAAACCTCAAACCTATTTGGTCATCGCCACACACACACCGGCCGAGGTGTAGATCTTCATGTCTGGCATGGAAACGGGGACCTCGCGGTAGGAACCGTGACGCAGGGCATGATCAACGGTGTGCATTTGCAGCAGTGTGCGGGTGAGCTTACTCAGTCCATGCTGCTCAACGATGCGATCGTTAAAGAATGGCTCATCGTAATCGCCGAAGTACGTGCGTGAGACCTCTCTCAGATTCGAGGCCTCTACAATGCGCTTGTTGAACGAGGCAACGTCGTAGTGCCGCTGAAAGAACACCGGCTTCTGCGCAAACTTTTCACCGTAGACGTCCTGGTTCAGATACCAGTCGCGGGCATGACCCTCGTTGAGTGGAGTGGTGAGCAGATATAATCCGCCGGGCTTGAGCAGCTTAGCGCTCTTGGCCATCGCAACGGCGTCGAGTTCGCCTTCGAAGTGCTCGATCACGCTGATGTTCGTGATCACATCGTAGGATTCCGGCTCGAGCTCTGCTTCGAGAAAATCACGCAGCACGACGTGGAATCGATCGGCCGACAGGCCCAGTTTGCGGGCATACTCGTGCTGCTTCTCCACCCATGAGAACTTGTCAAGACACGTCACATCCCACTTGGAGTTCTTCGCCACCCACGATGGGAAGATCGACTGTCCGGTTCCGATGTCGAGATAGCGAAGGGGCTTGTCGAACAGCGGCTGCAGCTGTTCGGCCAGCAGTGGCAGCTCGATCGCGCGTTCATAGCCGAAGCCTTTGATGCGATAGAGAAAGCGCAGACTCTTGGCGTGCGCGTCGATGGCCCGTGCCAGGTGCTCGTTAATGCGGCGTATCATGCTTGTCCCTCGTTCGAATCCGGAACGCAAATCTCGGCAAGCGCAGGATGCGCGCGCAAGGACTCCAGAACACCAAAATTCGTCAGCTCGTAGTGAATCGGGGTAATGGCGGCATATCCGTTCTTCACCACATGATCGTCTCCGTCGGAGAGCTCGCGAACCGTCATGAACTCACCGGTGAGCCAGTAGTAGGGTCTACCCTGTGGATCGAGACGCACATCGTATCCGTCATTCCACTCGTTGTGTCCCTGACGTGTTAGTCGAATACCGCGGAATTCCTCGCGCGTAACCGGCGGAACATTGACATTCAGGAGTGTGCCCGGCGGGAGCCCCATGTCGAGCAGTCGTGACGCTACCTCGTAGGCCACATCGGCTGCCAGGGACATGTCGGCATAATGATCGAAGGTTGCCAGAGACACCGCCATCGACGGGATGCCCATCAGGGTGCCTTCGGTAGCGGCGCTTACCGTGCCGGAGTAGATGGCGTTGACGCTGGTATTGGATCCGTGATTGATCCCGCTCACCACGATATCCGGACGTCGCTCGAGAAGTGTACTCACGCCAAGCTTGACGCAGTCGGCCGGAGTACCGTTGATCGCATACCCGAACACTTCTCCGTCGCGGTGAAACGGCGTTGCCCGAAGGGGGCTTGCTACGGTAAGGGCATGTCCGACAGCGCTTTGCTGACGATCAGGCGCTACAACCACAACATCGCCGATGCGACGCATTGCCTGCACCAGAGCATGGAT
>DNLG01000054.1:28273-28979 GCA_003488525.1 Bacteroidota bacterium
ACAAACGCCATCAGCATCAGCAGCAGAGCAACGCCGATCTGCTGCACACGGATCTTGAAGGCCGTTGGCAGCTCGCGACGGATGATCGCCTCAATGCCGACAAACACAAGGTGTCCGCCGTCGAGTCCGGGAAGTGGCAGAAGGTTCATCACGCCGAGAGAGATCGAGATAAGGGCCATGAAGCGCAGAAACGACTCAATGCCCAGATCAGAACTCCGCGAGGCCATCTGGGCAATGCGGATCGGTCCGCCAAAGCTCTGCTTGACGCTCACCGTACCCTGCACAACATGCGCTACCGATGCACCGATCATCGAGATGGTCTTTCCTGTCTGGCTGACGGCAGAGGAGAGGGCTTCGGTGACGGAGAAGGACTCAACACGCTTGGGCCCGGTATACTCTGTTTCGAGCTGCACGCCGATGGTGGAATCTTTCGATACCATGACCGTGACCGGGCGGGGCGATCCGTCACGGTCGACGTGGATCGTCATGTTCTTCGATGCATGCTGACGGATGTATTGCTGAAACTGCACGATCGAGCGGATCGGCATCGTATCGACTGCCAGTGGCACATCGCCTACCTTCAGTCCGGCCACTTCTGCTGGACGCCCCTTGACCACCCCACCGATGCGCACCGTCATGTTATCGGGATAGACTCCCAATCCGGCCTCGGCCGTCAGCGCCCGCACCAGATCCTGCCCTTTCAATC
>DNLG01000054.1:29210-34630 GCA_003488525.1 Bacteroidota bacterium
TTGCCGTCAATTGCCAGAACCCGGTCACCGGCAACAACTCCGCTCCTGGCAAGGGGCGAGGCAGGATCGACCCATCCGATGCGGGTGGTGGCCATTTCCTCGTGACCGAACCAGAGCGTGAGCGAGGCGAAGACACCGATGGCAAGGAGAAAATTCATCAGCACGCCTGCACTCAGGACCAGTGTCTTGGCCAGTGCCCCCTTCGAGCGAAACTCATACGGCTCCGGAGCACGATCGGTGAAGCCGGTATCAAACGACTCATCGATCATCCCGATGATCTTCACATAGCCCCCTATCGGAAAGGCGCACAGACGATAATCCGTATGCTCGCCAAGCTCCAGATCGTCGGGGAGTTTTCCGAAGGTAAAGCCCGTCAGTCGGTTCCACCCCAGCACACGAGGCCCCATACCCAGAGCAAAGACATCGGCCCGCATACCGGTCCAGATGGCGGCCAGGAAGTGACCCAGTTCGTGCACGAAGACCAGCACGCCGATGACGATGAGAAACGAAACGAGAGGCTGTAAAAAGTCCATGACCGTGATTAGGCTACCAGTGAGGGGAACTCGCCGGCGATGCGGCGCGCTTCGGCGTCGATCGCAATAACGTCCGGCAATGACGGATGATCAAGGTGTTCCATGTGTTCCAGCGTGTGACGGATCACCGAAGGGATATCGGTAAATCGCAGCCGCTGCTCAAGGAACGCCGCCACGGCGATCTCATTAGCTGCGTTTACGATGGTGCCCGACGAGCCCCCGGCGGCGAGTACCTCGTAGGCAATGGCCAGACACGGGAAGCGATCAAGATCGGGTGCTTCGAAGGTAAGCGACCCCAACGCCGCAAGGTCCATCCGGGGGATGTCAAGGGGCCAGCGGCGCGGATAGGACAGCGCATACTGGATCGGCACGAGCATCGTCGGCACGCCCATCTGCGCCTTCACCGAACCGTCAACAAACTGTACCATGGAATGAATGATCGACTGTGGGTGCACCACGACGTCGAGCTTCTGACCGGGCAGATCGAAAAGCCAGCGGGCCTCGATGACTTCAAAGCCCTTATTCATGAGCGTGGCCGAATCAATGGTGATCTTGGCCCCCATCGTCCAGTTCGGATGCTTCAGCGCCTGCTGCGGCGTGACCTTCGGGAGCTCGTCTTTATCGAGCCGACGAAAGGGGCCACCCGATGCCGTAATGATCAGTTTTTCAACATCGGCACCATGCTCACCGATGAGGCACTGAGCGATGGCGCTGTGTTCGGAATCCACCGCCAGGAGTGTTGCACCGTGCCGGGCCACGGCCGGCATCAGCACGCTGCCCGCGCTGACGAGGGACTCTTTGTTGGCAAGTCCGATGGTGTGGCCTGCCTCGATGGCCGCCATCGTTGGCACAACGCCGCTGAATCCGACCATTGATGAGAGCACGATGTCATTATCGGCATCGGCCGCGGCCTGACATATCCCTTCTTCGCCGCAGAGCACGGGTCCGGTAAACTCCGGCACTGCACGGCGGAAGGCACTGCAGGCCTGCTCATCGCGGATCGCAACGCCGTATGGACCGAACCGTCGTACCTGCTCGGCCATGTCCTGCCAGCGCGTGTTGCACGTTATCCAGCGCAGTCTGGCGCCCCGACCCATCCTCTCGATGATTTCCAGAGCCTGCGTACCGATGGACCCGGTCGAGCCCAGTACAGTTATTGAGGATGGGGCGCTGCCGGACGTGGTCACAGGTACCTGTTCGTGATTTCGTTCGACGACGTGCCCGAGAAGCAACGGAAGTCGCCGGCCTCGATCGATTCATCCTCGCGCATGTGCACACGCAGGAAGTATGATCGCAGCCAACGGTTCAGCGTCGTGGATTTGTTGCGCTCGATGTAGTGCACGATGTACGGATGCGTCGCCACGGTAACGCCGAGCGACCAGGTGCCGGCGCGGAAGCGGCGCAGCCAGCGGTCGATGTCGGCCACAACGCTTTCGGGAGAGATCACACGTCCGGTGCCCAGACAGAACGGACATTCCTGACTGGTGCGCTCGGCCATGCTCTGGCGGATACGCTGACGCGTCATCTGCATGATGCCAAGGGGCGAGAGAGGATGCACGACCGTCTTGGCACGGTCGCGCAGAAGTTCACGCCGCATTTCGTTTACCAGCCGGCGGCGATTCTCTTCCTGATTCATATCGATGAAGTCGATCATGATCATTCCGCCGATGTCGCGAAGCCGAAGCTGACGCGCCACCTCTTTGACCGCTTCGAAGTTTGTCTTAACGGCGATTCCCTCCTGCGTGCGCTCGTTCGAGGCGCGGCCGGAGTTTACATCGATGACCACCATGGCCTCGGTATGGTCGATGATCAGCGATCCTCCGCTTACCAGCGGAACACGGCGTGAATGCGAAAGCAGCACATCGCGCTCGATACCATACACATCAAGCATTGGACGTGTGTCGCCATAGAACTCCAGCCGGTCGAGCAGATGCGGCGCTGAGCGCTGCACATAGGCCTTTACATCGCGGAAGACCTTGCGGTCGTCCACCACCACCTGTGCGACGTCCTCTTTGAGCACATCGCGGATGACGCTATGGGAGATGCTTTCTTCACGATGCAGGAGCATGGGGCCGGTTGCCGTTCGGACGTCTTTCTCAATCTCGCGCCAGTCTTCGAGCAGTGAGGTAAAGTCACGGCGGACGTCATCATCTGTCAGCCCCTGTGCCGCGGTACGGATGATACATCCCATACCCGGCTCAAGCAGCGACGTGGCGATCTGCCGCAGGCGCTTACGCTCACGAGGCTGCGTGATGCGGCGCGAGATGCCAATGGTCTCTTCAAATGGAAGCAGCACAACGTTGCGTCCGGTTAGACCCACCTTCGTTGTGATGCGCACACCCTTCTGGTGATAGGCCTCGCGGGTAACCTGCACCACCACCATCTGCTTGGCCTGCAGGTTGATCTTGATCTGTCCGCTTCGTTTGGTGCTGAACGTCGGAAGGCGCCTCTTGCTGTCGGCCTTGGACGTGCGAAGAGCAACATCGGCCGAGCCGACGGATTCGGACAACGGACGGTCATCATCACCGTCATCGGTGGCGTCCTCTTCCATTGTAGAATCGACATCGCTGAAGTGCAAGAACGCATCCTGCTCAAGTCCGATATCGACAAAGGCCGCATTCATCCCCTGCGCCACCTTCATCACCCGTCCCAGATAGATATTCCCTACCTGATGCTCACTGTCGGGGGCCTCGGTGAAGAGCTCTGCCAGCTTCCCATCCTCGGTGATTGCTACCCGAAGATGACCTGACGTGGCGTTGATGAGGATACGACGTACCATTTAAAAAAAGTGGCCAAGTTGACCGTGGCGCCTTGTACACATGCTGACCGTTGCTTCCTTCCGGACCTGGCGGGGTTGGGCCTGGTACAACCGCACGGGACTTGGCCGTGTTTCGTTCATGGTTGTGATGGGGCGCAAATATACATCATGGCTTGCGGAATTCCGGCACGAGTCCTTGCCAGCACTCCCAGTAATCGTTCTGCAGCTCTGCGCACGACATGGCAAAGGCCGTCGGACGGCACACAAATCGAGTTTCGAACATGAAGGCCATCGTCCCGTCGATCTTCGTCGGCTTGAGCTCCGTGGTGGACATCTTCTTGTAGGTATCGGCATCCGGACCGTGACCGCTCATGCAGTTATGCAACGACGAACCACCCGGCACAAATCCGCCCCCTTCCTTGGCATCATACACACCGTCGATCAGCCCCATGAACTCGTTCATGAAGTTGCGGTGGAACCACGGTGGGCGGAACGTGTCTTCCGCTACCATCCAGCGCGGCGGGAAGCAGACGAAGTCGATGTTCGCCACGCCCGGTGTATCCGAGGCCGACGTCAGCACGGTGTAGATCGACGGATCGGGATGATCGAACGTGACCGAGTTTATGCACTGATACTTTCGCAGGTCGTACTTGTACGGCGCATAATTGCCGTGCCAGGCCACCACATTCAGTGGCGAGTGGTCGTAGGTGCCGCGCCAGAGATTGCCTTGAAACTTGGCGATGACGGCAAACTCACCCGTGCGCTCTTCATACCATGCCTCAGGTGTGAGGAAGTCGCGCGGATAGGCCAGACCATTGGCGCCGATCGGCCCCAGATCCGGCAGCTTCAGGCGCGAGCCGTAGTTCTCCAGGATGTAGCCACGCACGCCCCCTGAGACTTCGACGCGGAACTTCACGCCGCGCGGGATGACGCAGATCTCGTAGGGCTCGACGTCCACAATACCCATCTCCGTGAGAAACCGAAGCGACCCTTCCTGCGGCACGATCAGCATTTCGCCGTCGGCGTTGTAGAAGAACGTATCGGTCATCGACGTGTTGGCAGCGTAAACGTGGATCGCCGAACCGCTGTGCGTGGTCAGATCCCCGCTCCCGGCCATCGTGGCGATACCTTCGATGAACGTTGTCGGCGTGGTCGGCATTGCCAGCGGGCTCCAGCGAAGCTGATTCGGTGTCGTCTCCACCTCATTGAACGGCGTCGAACGAATGAGGCCGTTATCGATCCGCTCGTACGGACGATGCACTACTGACGGACGGATTCGGTACATCCACGAACGCCGGTTTTCAGACCGCGGGGCCGTAAACGCGGTTCCATTGATCTGTTCGGCATACAGCCCAAAGGCCGGCTTCTGCGGCGAATTGCGTCCCTGCGGAAGAGCTCCCGGTACTGCCTCGGTGGCAAACTCGTTGCCAAATCCACTCATGTATCCCATCGTGACGACCTGCTGTAGTGATTCAATGGGCGCAGGCAACTCCGGCGCGCGCCCTCCATGCGCGCCCAGCAGGATTCGAACCTGCGGCCAGCAGCTTAGAAGGCTGCTGCTCTATCCAACTGAGCTATGGGCGCATGAACACAAAGATAGGTCAGGTTTGGGGTGTGAGGTGTGAGGTGTGGGGTCAACTATGCTCAGGCGTAAATGTCACGCATTGGGTGCGTCGCTACTCAATAGCTGGAAAAACTCAGGATACAAACTATGATCGCTTCGTTTCGCGATCTGCATGTCTGGCAGAGAGCCATGGCTCTGATTCGCGCTGTCTACCCTATAGCGGACAATCTACCGGATTGCGAACGCTATGGTCTGACGCCGCAGCTTCGAAGAGCCGTCACATCCGTAGCCCTCAATATTGCAGAGGGAAAACAACGTTCGACGCGCAAGGAATATGCGCGATTCATTGACATCGCGCTCGGCTCGCTCAACGAGGTGGAGGCTATACTGCTAATCGTTCAGGAACTGTATGGTCTGACCTCCGACTCCGCCGAAGAGGTGCTTACAGACCTCACGGTGCTGAGAAAGATGCTGTACAATCTGCGCTCGAAACTGCGCACCCCTGCGCCCCCTACCGCACCCTAGCTCGCCATTTGAACCTCAAACCTCACACCCCAAACCTCAC
>DNLG01000054.1:34803-36482 GCA_003488525.1 Bacteroidota bacterium
CCCCAAACCTCACACCCCAAACCTAGTCAGGGACTATCTCGTACGCATTCAGCGCCTCATCGATCTGCAGGCGGACCAGGCCGTGGGGAGTCGGGATCGTTGAAAGGTCTTCAAGGGGCGTGCCTGAAAGCCGCGCGGACTCGCGGCGGATGTCGGCCAACCAGGCATAGAGCTGCGGGGAGACGGCGACTTCCGTCGGGGCATGGCCATTGGCGGAAACGAAGCGCTCGATCGTCGCCATCAGCTCTTCGAATGCATCAAACCATTCCATCACGTTCTCCTGGTTGCGAAAGTGTCCGTTCCTGATGGATTGGAGAACCAATCCGTATGCCAAAAAACCCTCAATGGGCGGAAGCGTTTCAGGTCGACCATGTGCCTGTTTTGCGTACTTTTGTTGTCTTTCCCGGGCCCTGGGTTTGTCACACCAAGCTGTTGACACCGACGATGAGATGGAGGGCCGCATCTGATCGACGGACAATGTAGGAAAATCGTATGTCTGAATCTACCGAGCAAACGCCGGAAACAACGCAGGACGTCGCCGCCGACGTTACCATGGAGACGGTGGCTGCGGCATCCAAGCCAGCCCCCTCCCGGAAGCACTCCGCCGTGGCCGATATCGTCAACGGCGAGATCTCCGAGCCGATCATGGGCGATGATGAGTTCCGCAGTCTCTTTGAATCAAAGGTTTCTACGCTGAAGGCCGACGACATGGTGCACGGCACCGTGATCTCGGTAACCAAGGATGAGATCCTGGTCGACATCGGCTTTAAGTCGCTCGGCGTTGTGCCGCGTGCCGAATTCGTCGGTGCCGAGCTGCTGAGCGCCGGTGAAGTCGTGGACGTCTTTGTTGAGAAGATCGAAGACGGTGATGGCCGCCTGATGCTGAGCCGCCGCCGTGCCGACTTCATGAAGACGTGGGAAGAGATCCTCAAGCTGGCCGAAACACAGACCGTCACCCAGGTCCGCATCCTCCGCCGTATCAAGGGTGGTATGGTTGTTGATCTTCTGGGAATCGAAGCGTTCCTTCCCGGTTCGCAGATCGATGTTCGTCCTGTGCGCGACTTCGACGCATGGGTCGGCCGCACGATCGACGTCCGCGTGGTCAAGGTCAATCATCCAAGCGAAAACGTTGTCGTCTCGCACAAGGTACTTCTCGAAGAACACCTGGCAGAGCAGCGCGGCAAGATCCTCGAGCTTCTCGAAAAGGGGCTTGTTCTGGAAGGCACCGTCAAGGCTATCTCCGACTTCGGCGTATTCGTCGATCTTGGTGGCGTGGACGGCCTTGTGCACATCACGGACCTCTCATGGGGCCGCGTGTCGCACCCAAGCGAGATCGTCCAGCTCGATCAGCAGGTCAAGGTTGTGGTTCTGGATTTCGACGAGAACCGCAAGCGCATTTCGCTCGGCATGAAGCAGCTGACTCCACACCCATGGGATCAGATCGGCGAGCGCTACGAGCCAGGCTCGAAGGTTCGCGGCAAGGTTGTTTCGCTGACCGATTACGGCGCCTTCATCGAGATCGAAAAGGGTGTCGAAGGTCTGATTCACATCAGCGAAATGTCATGGACGCAGCACGTCAAGCACCCATCACAGGTGGTTTCGCTCGGCCAGGTCGTCGAAGCTGCGGTTCTGAACATCGACAAGTCAGACCGCAAGCTTGCTCTTGGCATGAAGCAGCT
>DNLG01000054.1:36729-41529 GCA_003488525.1 Bacteroidota bacterium
AAGAAGGGCGATGAGCTGCAGGTTGTGGTTCTGGCCATCGACAACGAGCACCGCCGTATCTCTCTCGGACACAAGCAGATCTCGGAAAATCCGTGGGACATCTTTGAGTCGGAATTTGCCATCGGCATGGAAACCGAAGGAAAGATCGTCCGCCTGATCGACAAGGGTGTGATCGTTGAAATGCCGCAGGGCGTTGATGGATTTGTGCCTGTTTCGCAGCTCTCGTTCGCTCCGGTTCGCACGATCTCCGACTTCTTTAACGTCGATGACGTCCTCCCTCTGAAGGTCGTTGAGTTCGACAAGGAACAGAAGAAGATCGTCCTCTCGGCTGTCGAGTTCCTGCGCGGACGCTCGGCCGAAGAGATCGCCAAGTACAACACCAATCACCCGGTTCCGAATGCGGACAAATACAACGCGGACGGATCGGCATCGGCATCGACCACGATCGAGGATCTCGAAAGCAGCGAGCCGGTTTCAGAGTGAAACCTCTGATTTACTGTGGTTAATTCGTAACGACGAAAAGGCCCGCCATACGGCGGGCCTTTTTTATGTTATGCCCCGATGAACATTCAGCCTATACTCGACGAACTGTTCGCGATGACCTTTCACGCGGGCATCAAGCCAGGTCTTGAACGTATAACGGAACTATGCAGGGGGCTTGGTGATCCGCATCTTCGCCTGAACACCATTCACGTCGCGGGCACCAACGGCAAAGGGTCGACCTGCTCGATTCTTGCCTCCATCCTCATCGAGGCAGGCTACAACGTCGGCCTCTACACCTCGCCACACGTGCGGCGTTTCAACGAGCGCATTCGAATCAACGGCGCAGCCATTTCAGATGAGGATGTGGCACGTCTTGCCGTTCCGCTGATGCAACAGGCCAAGTCCATCGGCGGCACGTTCTTCGAAGTCACCACGGCGATGGCATTGCAGTACTTCGCTGAAAAGCGCGTGGACGTTGCCGTGATCGAAACGGGGCTTGGTGGACGGTTGGATGCAACAAACATCTGCATGCCGATCGTGAGCATCATCACGGCGATAGACTACGACCACATGGAGTACCTCGGCACAACGCTGCCGCAGATCGCCGGCGAAAAAGCCGGCATCATCAAGCCCAGCGTGCCGGCTGTGATCGGCCCGAATGGCTCGGACGCCTGCGAGGTGTTTGAACGTCGCGCCGAAGCAACTCAGTCGGAGCTGATCTTTGCTGAAGATGTTGTCTCGGTGGACGTTGATGCGTTCTATGCTGACCTGACGATGAGCGTATCGGTGATCCGCGGTGACTCGCGCCAGTATTACGTCAGCGAACTCACGGGTCAGCACCAGGCAGCCAATATCAGCACGGCCATCGCCGCCGTGACGGTGCTTGAGCGGACCTTCGCCATCGACGAGGAGGATATCCGACGCGGCCTTCGTTCCATTCGCCGCAACAGTGGCATCCTGGCCCGTACGCAGGTGGTGGCAACTGCGCCAACATGTATCGTTGATGTTTCACACAACGCTGCGGGGCTGCATGCCCTTGTGCGCACGCTCATGGATACGCGCGTGGCAGGCCCCCTTCATGTCGTCTTCGGTGCGATGTCCGACAAGGATGTCGGTTCGATGCTTTCGGAGCTTCTTGCTCTCAACGCCACTCTGCATCTGTGCGCCCCACGCCTGCCGCGTAGCATGCCGGTCAATGACCTTGCGGGACTGGCAAAACAGGTCGGCCACGAACGCGTGTTCGAGTACGCATCCGTGGCCGAAGCTGTGCAGGGGGCTCGCGCGCTTGGAACGAGCATCATCTGCGGAAGTTTTCATGTGGCCGATGAGGCCGCTGATGTTCTTGGCTTTGCCTTGTAGGCCTCTGATCGGTCGACCTTAGAAGATCATCGCCAGAGCAAAGAGGATCGCAAAGAGCACCTGAAGCTGGATCGTTGCAACGTTCCCCTTCACCAGCGTGCGCTTGTCGATATTCTCACGCATGTACTTGACGATCCATCCGCCCCATATCGCACCGATGGCGGCTACGCCGTAGAGAAGCGGCTTCTGGTGCTCCATGGCAAGCCACACCGTCACGCCGAGCGCGCCAAGCAGGAAGATGGCATAGAATACGGGAGCCATCGCATAACCGAACGTAACCACGAGGTGGTTCTTGCCCGTCTTTGCGTCCCCTTCCGTATCCGGCACCTGGTTGATCAGCAGGATGTTCGTTGTCAGAAGACCCGTTGGAATGCCGAACAGAAAAGCGTCCCAGTTCATCGTACCTGTCAGCACATAGTACATCCCCATGGTGATCAGCGGACCAAAGGCCATGCCGATGGTGATCTCGCCGAGACCGTGCCGTGCAACAAGACGAAGTGGTGGTGCAGTATAGAAGAAGCCCAGGGCAAGTCCTGTCAGACCGATCGTCAGCACGCCCGTGCCGACCGTCGAAGTCAGATACAGACCGATGCCAAAGGCGATCATGGCCAGTACAGAAGCCACCTTGAAGGTACCCTTGAGGTCGATCAAACCGAGCTCGATAGCCCGTGAGCCCCCTGAGTACTGAACAAAGTACTTTGTGTTTGCCTGATCGGTGCCGCTTTTCACGTCGAAGTAATCGTTGAAGACATTGCTGGCAAGGTGCAGAAGTGCCACACCGAGCATCGTGAGGCTGGCAAGGAACCAGTTGATCGCAACTGGCGGGTCGGCAATTCCGGCCGCATAGGCAAGACCGATAAAGCACGGCGTCAGTGCAGCCGAAAGGAAGGGGGCGCGCGTGATCACCAGCCATGAGATGAACTTGGTGCTCGACTTGATCGGGATGCTCACCGGCGTCTCGAGCTCCTCGGTCACGCCACAGAATCCCACCTGCTGTCCGCCCTTGAACGTCGGCGTAATGCGAATACGTGCACCGAAGCGCTCACCGTTCTTGCGGATGAAGTTCGTCTCCCCTACCCACTCACCGTCCTTGACGGCCGTGGCCAGCCATCCGGGAAGGTTCTGCAAGACCACTTCACCCGGCGAGAACGCGCTCACACGCAGCTTGCCGATGGTCTCTTCATTTGAATACCCGAACATCGCCTGTGCGCCCGGAGAGAAGGTCTCGATGACCCCTTCCATGTCGCAGGTGATGACCGACTTGTCTAAGGTTGTTGCCATGACTGCTCCGTACGTGATGGAATGCAATTACAAGTGTTGCGAAATTACATCGACCGACCCATCGGTCGGAAATAGCGGCGTAGTTTTG
The DNA here is from genome assembly GCA_003488525.1 of Bacteroidota bacterium. Taxonomy (GTDB): domain Bacteria; phylum Bacteroidota; class Ignavibacteria; order Kapaibacteriales; family Kapaibacteriaceae; genus UBA10438. Next base: position 39,941 of record DNLG01000054.1, read on the forward strand.
CGTCGCACCTAGCCGTTCACAAAGGGGACAAACAATGACCGCCCTGCTTTCAGTTTCCGACAAGACCGGAATTGTTGATTTCGCTCGCGAACTTCATGAACTGGGCATCCGCCTGATCTCTACTGGAGGCACGGCCACGGTGATTCGTGATTCCGGCATACCGGTGACCAGCGTGTCAGACGTGACCGGTTTCCCGGAGATCATGGATGGACGTGTCAAGACGCTCCACCCGAAGATCCATGGGGGAATTTTGGGGAGAATGGACAACGCCGCAGACGCCGAGCAGATGCGTCAACACGGCATCGAGCACATCGACATCGTGGTCGTGAACCTGTATCCGTTCGAGCAGACGGTAGCCGATCCGTCATCCACCGACGCTGATATCATCGAGAACATCGACATTGGCGGTCCGGCCATGGTGCGCGCTTCGGCCAAGAACCATGCCCACGTCGCCATCATCGTCAACCCGTCCCACTACCCCACCGTCATTGAGCAGTTGAAGTCGGGCGGCGTTACTGCCGAGCTTCGACGTCAGCTGGCGATGGAAGCCTTCTCGCACACAGCCCAGTACGATGCTCGCATCTCGCAGTACTTCTCGCGCTCCATCGCCGGCTTTCTTGCAGAGGGGGCTCTGCCGCTGCGGATCGATCAGCCCCTTCGCTACGGCGAGAACCCGCATCAGAAGGCCGTGCTGTACGGGTCGTTCACATCGCTCTTCCGTCAGCTGCACGGCAAGGAGCTTTCCTACAATAACATCCTCGACATCGACGCGGCCGTGGGCCTGTGCATGGAGTTCGATGAGCCAACCGTGGTGATCGTCAAGCACAACAACCCCTGCGGCGTCGGCTCCGACGCGTCACTGGTCGAGGCCTATCGCAAAGCCTTTGCCACCGACACCGTCAGCCCCTTCGGCGGCATCATTGCCGTCAACCGTCCGATCGACCTTGCCTTTGCCGAAGAGGTCCACAGTCTTTTCGCCGAGGTGCTCATCGCCCCGTCATTCAGCGACGATGCCCTGGCGCTGCTGCAGAAGAAGAAGGACCGGCGTTTGATGGTGCTCGACGAAGCCGCATACGAGGCCGTTCACAAGCAGAGTGTTCGCAGTGTTGCCGGAGGCCTGCTGGTGCAGGACGCCGACGCCGCCCTGTACGACGAAGGTAACCTGCGAGCGGTCACCACACGCACGCCCACCGATGACGAACAACGTGCCATGCTCTACGCCTGGAAGATCGCCAAGCACGTCAAGAGCAACGCCATTGTTTATGCTACCCACGACCGGTCACTGGCCATCGGCGCCGGCCAGATGTCGCGCATTGATTCAGCCCGCATCGCCGTGCGTAAAGCCCAGGATGCCGGCATCGACCTTGCCGGCTGCGCCGTCGCCTCCGACGCGTTCTTCCCCTTTGCCGATGGTCTGCTGCAGGCCGCCGAAGCCGGCGCCACCTGCGTCATCCAGCCCGGCGGATCCGTGCGCGACGAGGAAGTCATCGCCGCCGCCAACGAAAAGGGGCTCGCCATGCTGTTCACGGGGATGCGGCACTTCCGGCACTGAGGGACGCCTTCGGCGTAGGGGGACGGCTGCGCCGTAG
>DNLG01000106.1:0-1294 GCA_003488525.1 Bacteroidota bacterium
GCTGCATACCAAGCTGCTCAATAAACGTGCCCTTTCCCACGCCCGGAGGTCCGGCGCATCCTATGCGCCACGAGCCCCCTCGCGAAGCACTGCAGTGATCGAGAATATCGTAGGCCAGAGACCGATCCTCCGGCCTGGTGCTCTCGATCAGGGAAAGACACTTCGAGAGTGCACGGCGCGACCCCGCATGCAGGTCGGCCACGATCGAAGCGGCAGCATCACGACCCTGCATTTCTGGCTACTCCACCGTGACGCTTTTGGCCAGATTTCTCGGCATGTCAACATTGCAGCCACGCTCGACGGCGATGAAATACGCCAGAAGCTGCAACGGGATCGAAGCCAGAATTGGCGTGAGCATCGGCAGTGTCCGCGGAATGCGGATCACATGTGTGGCAACGTCGGCAATGCGATCATCGTCCTCGTCGGCAATCGCGATAACGCGACCATTGCGGGCGCGAACTTCTTCGATATTGGACCGCACCTTTTCGTAAATCTCATCCTTCGGGGCAATGAATACCACCGGCATATTCTCATCGATCAGCGCGATCGGTCCGTGCTTCATCTCGGCCGCAGGATACCCCTCGGCATGGATGTAGGATATCTCTTTAAGCTTGAGCGCTCCTTCGAGGGCGGCGGGGAAGTTGACGCCGCGCCCGAGATACAGAAAGTTCGATGCCCGGGAGTACTCCTTGGCGATGGTCTTGATCGGCTCGACGTTGTCGAGAATCCGAGTGATATGCTCAGGAATGTTGACCAGCTCTTCGGCAATAGCCATTCCCTGTTCGGCGGAAAGTGCGCGCATACGTCCGAGATAGAGCGCAAACTGCGTCAGCACGCAAAGCTGCGAGGTAAATGCCTTTGTCGAGGCAACGCCGATCTCCGGCCCGGCATGAAGGTATACGCCAGCATCGGTCTCACGGGCGATCGTGCTGCCGACAACGTTCACCATGCCGATGACGGTCGCCCCCTTGAGCTTGGCCTCCCGGATCGCGGCAAGAGTATCGGCCGTCTCGCCACTCTGAGAGATGGCAATCACCACATCATCAGGACTGATGATGGGGTTTCGGTAACGAAACTCACTGGCATACTCAACCTCCACCGGAACGCGCGCCAGAGACTCGATGAGATACTCGCCCACAAGTCCGGCGTGCCATGACGTGCCGCATGCGGTTATGATAAAGCGCTTGGCTTGACGCAGTTTCTCGGCCACACTGGCCAGTCCACCGAGACGCACGGTGCCATCCTCCACCCTGAGTCGTCCGCGGAAACCGTCACGGAAGGTGATCGGCTGCTC
>DNLG01000106.1:1561-3237 GCA_003488525.1 Bacteroidota bacterium
CGCAAGATCGCCATCTCGTTCTCCTGCAGATACACCACCTGACGCGTGTGGGAGATCACAGCCGACGCATCCGAGGCAACAAGGTATTCACCATTTCCGATACCAAGGATCAGGGGGCTTCCCCGGCGTGCCGCAATCACGACATCCGGCTCGTGCGTGCTCAAGACAACGATCCCAAAGGTTCCTTCTACCTCGGCCAGAGCGGTACGCACCGAGAGCTCAAGGTCGTGCAGCGTCTCGTACAGCATGCCGATGAAAACGGCAAGTACCTCGCTGTCGGTATCGGACTTGAAGGTGTAGCCAGCATTTGCCAGCTTCTTCTTGATGGTCAGGTAATTTTCGATGATGCCGTTGTGCACCAGAGCGATCGTCCCGCTATGGTCTGTATGCGGATGTGCATTTTCATCCGACGGCACACCGTGCGTGGCCCAGCGGGTGTGACCCACACCAACCGTTCCGTCGAGTGTATGCAGATCAACCGCACGCTCGAGGTCGACCACCCGGCCGGCCTTCTTGGCGATCGTCAGCCCATCCGGGGCGATGCAACAAATGCCTGCGGAGTCATATCCGCGATACTCGAGCCGCTTGAGACCGCTGACGATCAGCGGGGCTGCCTGCTTCGAGCCGATGTATCCTACGATTCCGCACATAGACGCAAATTACGGATGACGGCTACCGAAATAGCGGTGTTGATTGTTTTGGAATGACCAGATCCCGCAGCTGAGCGGCGGATGCACCGAATCGCAGGAAGAATCCACGGTTAAAGCCGACGGGAACCCAGTTCAGCGTCAGATACCAGCAATGGATCTGCTTGGTAACGTCGATGATGGGATTGATGAGCTGTCCGCTAAGAAGGTCAACCGTTCCGGAGACTCCCACACGCGTGGTCGGAGTTAGAGAAACGGACCCTCGGATCACGGCCTGCAGAGACTGACTGGTCAGCTCCGGATTGGGCCGGCTGAGACTGTAGATGATCTGACCCGAAACTTCCCAGGGCATGGCAAGGGGCGACCAGCCCGGCGAACGGTCGCCGAAAATGTCGGACTCCTGCTCGAGGGTATTGACGCGACGCTCGAAGCGCGAGCGGAGATCATCCCGCGTCGATGCAGTGTCCTGCGCCGAACGTCCGGTCTGTGTGGGCGAAACCCCGTCGGAGGAGAACCGCGATCCCATCTGCAGGTTCAGGCTGGTGAGCCGGGCAAGCCCCTTGCCGGCCTCGATGATCGACGTATTGACGTCTCGCCAGGCCGGACGTCCGGTTGCAGGATCGGCCGACAGAACCTGATCATAGGCACTGAAGGCACCGGTCATGTTGAACTCAAGGGCATCAAGCATCGGCGTTCTGAGGTTGAAGAAAACCGGAGCCAGGCGGAGCGAATCCGCTGCCATGTTGTATGAGGTACTAAGCGTAAGGGTAAATAATTCAATGGGCTTGCTGACGCTGTCATCCTGCATGGTCTTGATCGCAACGCGGTTCAGGAACGATCCGGTCACGAGCATCTGCGTCTGCCGCGAAGCAAGCCCGCCAACGGAGCCGAACCGCGAATAAGTGATGGCCTGACCCGTAACGGGGCTGGTGTAGGTGCCGTAGAAACCCAGTGTAGTATCGGACAGATCCGGCGCGTAGGACAAGCCGATCGTCGGCTGCAGGGTATGCCGTATGGCCTGGATGCCGA
>DNLG01000106.1:3476-4874 GCA_003488525.1 Bacteroidota bacterium
ACACTCTGAGGGTTGAGTCCTCTGGATCGATCGTTTCGCTTTGACGCTGAAAGTACCAGTTCTCCGAAAAGCTTATGGAGGGGGCGATCTGAACGTTCCCGAATCGGGGCGTGAGCGTCAGCGACGGACGGTGCTCGACCAGTGAATTCTCGGACACATTGAATGCGCCGGTATCGGCCGGACGTTGCAGGCTGGCCGTGTAGGTGCCGGTGGCCCTATAGGAAAACTGTACCTCGCTAAGCCACGAGCCGGCAGGTGCAAGCGACCTAAACGGTAGCACCTGTGGAATGCCGAAGCTCACGGTTGGCCTGTGTGTTGTCGACCCGTTGATCATGTTCTGGTCACGAGAATACCCGGCATTGAACGTCATACCGTTGTAAAACGTACGCTGGTAGGACACGTTACTTCGAGCGTTCTGCTGCACACGGTCAAGCGGGTTGAGCGACGTGTTCTGCAACAGCCGCTGTGTGGCAAAGAACACATCGGCCACCAGACTCTCATTGGGTCGCATCTGCTGCGTGTGGCGGATCGACGCGCCGAAGTTCATGGAAAACGGGTCCGTGACGGAAAAGCGCGTGTAGCCAAATCTCAACTCTGCATTGCCGCGCAGCTGATCGCCAAGGACATACTGTGCGCGACCAAACAGCGTGAAGCCGCCTTTCGTCGTCAGATCCGTGGTCAGTTCGGCGTCTACAACATCACTGATGGCAAAGTAGTAGCCGAGATTCTGCAACACGATCCCGCGATCAGCCGTCACCACTGGCGATGGAACAATGATCCCCGAACGGCGTCCACGCTCGATGGGGAAGTACATCCCGAGCGGAAGCACGAAGATGGGGATGTCATCGACGTACCAGATCAGCGGGTCGAGAAAGATCTTCTCGTTGGCAACCACCTTCATTTTGGGCGAGGTGAAGTAGAAGTGCGGGTGTGGAGCATCGCACGTCGTATAGCAGCCACCATCGACATAGGCCGTCTGTTCGCTCACCCGCTTGATAGCGCTGCCGTAATAATATCCGCCGTCGATTGAGGTCTCGCCGAATTCCACACGCCCCTTACGTGACTCGAAGTTGTACGTCATCGACCGGCCGGCGTACTCTGTGCCGGCATCACGGAAGACGGGCATTCCTGTGAGCAGGCCCGACGAGTCTCGAAGTCCCTCGGCACGCATGGTGGCTTGATCGAAGTTGATAACGATCACATTGGCCTCAAGACGCTGATCGCGCATGTCAACGCGCGCCGAACCTCGCAGGCGGAGTGATCTGTCGGACACTCTCAGATGCGCCGTGTCGCGCGCCGTGAAGACAACCACGGTGTCAGTCGATGATGCCAGACTTGCCGAGACGTTGAGCGAATCCCGCGCTGTCGCAACAATCGTGCACCAGAGTGCGACCGCGA
>DNLG01000038.1:0-2145 GCA_003488525.1 Bacteroidota bacterium
GGACGCTTACGTGCCTTGTGCTGCTCGATCGTGATCAGATCGGCAAAGCGCTGAAGGGGGTGACGTGTTGCGCTCTCGAGACTGATCACCGACACTCCAGCATAGGCGATAATCTTTTCGAGTACCGTTTCCTGGTAGTCGTGCTGACGGTCGGTAAGTCCGGCAAACGTGCGAAGGCCCAGTACGTCGCAGTACTGACCCATCACCGCAGCCGCTTCCTTGATGTGTTCGGTAGTGGATCCATCCATCACCACACCATCGCGCGTCTCCAGCGTCCACGAGTCACTCCCGGCATTCAGCACGATCGTCTCCGCACCCAGCAGCGAGGCCGCCTTCTGCGTGCTCATACGCGTGCGCAGAGACGGGTTCATGAACAGCAGTCCAACAGTGCGCCGTTTGCCGAGGGTATCGTTGCTCCACGGATCCGACGCATAGCCGAGCGCACGCTGCAGCGCAGCGTCAAGTCCGGGTCCGGCAATCAGGTCATCAACAGAAGTAAATCGCTTCATGAACGGGGCTCCTAATACACTGATGCCTTGGTGCGCAGTCCGGACGTTTCGTCAAAACCGAACATCAGATTCATGTTCTGCACTGCCTGACCGCTAGCCCCCTTCAGGAGGTTGTCGATGACCGAGACAATGAGCACGCCCTGCTCAGAAGCGGCGAAGCCGATGTGGCACATGTTGGTGTTCACGACGGACTTCACATCAGGTGGCGTATCGCGGATGACAACGAAGGGGTGATCATGATACCGTTCGGTATAAAGCTGACCAAGCTCGGCTGCATCAAACACTCCGGGAACAACACACGTGGCATAGATACCTCTCGTGAAGGGCCCACGCAGCGGCACAAAGTGCAGCTTCACATCTCCCAGCGTCTGCTTGATCTCAGCCTCGTGCTGATGGCGAAAGACCTTGTACGAATCGACGTTGCTATGACGCCACGAAACGTGCGTTGTGTCGATCGGCTGCTGTCCGGCACCGGTAGAGCCCGAGATCGTATGGGCGATCACATCTCCTGTCATATCGCCCCGTTCGCACAGCGGCAGCAGCGCCAGCTCTATCGACGTTGCAAGGCACCCGGGGTTTGCCACATGCGTGGCTGTGGTCAGACGCTGACGGTACTTCTCCGGCAGACCGTACACGAAGGGATGATCTGGGCTCATCGCCCGGAAGTCGTGACTCAGGTCGATCACGCGCGTGCCCCGCGGCGCAGGATGCTGACGCACCCATTCGGCACTCTTGCCGTGACCCATGCACAGGAAGACCGCATCGATGCCGGTGAGTGATGCAACGTCGGCTACAAACAACAGATCAGTCCACCCCAGCAGGTCGCGATGTGCCTCGGCAAGGGGCTTGCCGGCATGTGAGCTACTGACGGCAACGATAGACGCGGCATCGACGTTCGGATGCTGCAACAGTAGCCGAAGAGTTTCACCGCCGGTGTATCCTGCGGCACCGATCACAGCTACGCGAATCATGATGTCTCCCCGTTGACGGATGACCAGAGCGACGTGGTGAGTGCGCTGATGATGGAAAAGCCCTTCGCATCATCGCCACCCCAGGCGCGGTTCTCCTCGCCGTAGGTAGCGAAGCTCGAGCGCATAAGGTCATGCGCCGACGAGATACCATCGACAGAGAACGTCCCCTCCGAGAGGCGCAGTGTGACGTCGCCCGTCACACACTGCTGGGTGTTATCAAAGAATGCTTCGATGCTGCGCATTGCTGGCTCGAGGAACTGACCTTCGTGCAGGAGCTGACCATACCAGAGCGAGAGCTGATCCTTGAGATTCAGCTGCCACTTTGTGAGTGTGTGCTTCTCCAGTGCATGGTGTGCCTTGATGGTCATTAGTGCCGCTGGTGCTTCGAAGGCTACCCGACCCTTGATGCCAAGGATCGTATCGCCCACATGCATATCACGACCAATGTGCCAGCGCGAGCCAATGTCATTAAGGCGGCGTAGCAACGACACCGCATCAAGTGCCTCGCCATTTAGCAGCGTTGGGAGCCCCTTTTCAAAGTGCAGGCACAGCGTCCGCGAATCGTTTGGCTCATTCTTCGGGTACACCGATGAGGGCCACGCATCCTCGGGAAGGGGCTCATGTGACGTCAGTGTTTCACGTCCACCAATGGTGGTGCCCCAGAT
>DNLG01000038.1:2344-4967 GCA_003488525.1 Bacteroidota bacterium
TTCAGGAGATACTCGATCTCGGCTTCGCGTGAGAGACGCTGATCGCGAATCGGCGTCAGCACGGGCAGATCAGGCGTCATGATCCGGAAGATCACATCGAAGCGGATCTGATCGTTGCCCGCGCCCGTGCTGCCGTGCGCAAGATGTGTTGCACCGATAGAGCGGGCATGCGCGGCAATGGCCATGGCCTGCACCACGCGCTCGGCGCTGACACTCAGAGGATACGTGTCGTTCTTCAGCACATTGCCGGCAATGCAGTGACGCAGTACCAGATTGAACAGTTCGCGCGTACGATTGAGCGTGGTGTGAGAGGCAACGCCGCAGGCATGCGCGCGCGCTTCGATACGCGCGAGTTCATCGGCTGAAAAGCCCCCTGTATCAACGATCACCGTGTGGACTTCCATGCCGAGATCCACGGCGAGGTAGCGTGCGCAGTAGGACGTGTCGAGTCCACCACTGAATGCCAGCAGGACCTTGTTCATGCGCCCTCCTGCGGATCGACGGTTGGTGCTGCCGGGTCGGCCAGCATACCCGTGCACAGGCACATGGCGCGCTTGGTACGCTCAAGGATGTCGTAGTTCGGACACGACTTGCAGCCGCTCCAGAATGCTTCGTCGGTGGTAAGCTCGGAGAAGTGGACTGCACGGTATCCGAGTTCCGAATTGATCTTCATGACCGCAGCGCTGGTTGTGATACCGAAGAGTTTTGCTTCGGGATATCGCTGACGCGACAGCTCGAAAGCGGCCTTCTTGATGCGTCGTGCAAGGTTCTGTTTGCGATACTCCGGTTTAACGATCAGACCGGAGTTGGCAACATAGCGTCCGTGTTCCCACGTTTCGATGTAGCAGAAGCCTGCCAGACGTTTATCGTGCGTCAGCGCGATGATCGCCTTTCCTTCTGTCATCTTCGTTGTGATGTACTCGGGCGTGCGGCGGGCAATGCCCGTGCCTCGCTGCTGAGCGGCAATGAAGATCGTTTCGCAGATCTCTTCGGCAAAGTGGACATGTGAAGCGTCGGCATGGAATACGTCCACGCCAACCTCAACGAGTGGGTCGTTCATGTGTGTTCAAGTGACGGGTTGAGGAGAACATGCCGTCCGGGAATGCTCTTCCGGTACGGTCTTTGTCGTTCGGTCTTCGACCGAAGGATAGGCTACGCTGCGAGAGGGGTCAGATCTGATTGCACACGCGCACGACCTGCCCTGGTTCTCGCAGCGGCAGTCGTCGTCGGTCCGATCTATGTACTTGCAGGTTCGTCACTACGCGTATTTCGTTAGAAGGGTGCAAACATCGAAAGAATCTGGTAATCGATCACAACGTTACAGTGTTACCAAGCGATGAATTTTTACTGCGGGAAGCTTCGGCCATCGACGATTTGAAGGCGATGAGTTTCTCACGCAGCTCCGGAATAGCCACCGACAGGATCTCGATCGCAAGAATTCCTGCGTTGCGTCCGCCCCCTATCGCCACTGTTGCTACGGGAACCCCGGCAGGCATCTGCACGATGCTCAGAAGGGAATCAAGTCCGCGTAGCTGCTTGGTTGCGATCGGTACTCCAATGACGGGAAGGGGCGAGTAGGAGGCCACCATTCCCGGCAAGTGAGCTGCACCGCCGGCACCGGCGATCAGCACCTTCATGCCGCGCTCGTGGGCAGTTGTTGCATATTCGGCCATATCGGCAGGAGTGCGATGGGCACTCACGACGCGAACCTCGGCGCTGATGCCGAACTCTTCGCAGACGGCAGCCGCCTCGCGCATGGTTGGGTAGTCTGAGTCGCTACCCATGATGATTCCGACCAACGGATGTGTACTCATGAAGATGCCTTCACGTATTCGTTGACGATTCGTTTCATGCAGCCAAGAAGTTCATGCCGTCCGAGTGTCGTCTGGCTGGAGGTAGGTATCACGTCCACCAGATGCTGACATTGTGCCAGAACATCGCGAAGCTGCTGCTCTCTGGAGGCAACCGCTCCTGCCTTTAGCTTGTCGCACTTTGTAAGCACCACAACGTAGGATCGTTGGGCAAGCTCGAGCTCCTCCAGCATTGCCAGATCAAGGGGCTGAGGGTCATGCCGTGCATCGATTAGCACACAGGTCAGAACAAGGGGCTCACGCTGCGTGACATAACTGCGGATCAGCTTCGAAAACTGCTCGCGCTGCGTCTTGCTCACGCGCGCGTACCCATATCCGGGAAGATCTACCAGCATGAATCCGGCATCGGTAACAAAGAAGTTTATTTCTTGTGTCTTCCCCGGAGTGTTTGACACGCGGGCCATGCCGCCGTGTCTGACGATCGTATTGATGAGTGACGACTTACCGACGTTCGAGCGGCCCACCATGGCTACTTCGCATAGGGATGACACGGGGAAGTGCTCGGGAGCAGTTGCCCCTTTCACGAACTCTGCATGGATATGGAGGTCGTGTGCCATGATCAGTACATCGGTGAAAAAAACAGAAAACGCCGGATGCTGATGCCTCCGGCGTTTTGAACTTCAGATGTTGAGCAATCAGTCGGCTGATGTCGCGCCGCCGTCAGTTCCGGCATCGGCTGCCGAATCCGAAGCGTCGCTTGCTGTGTCTGCTGCTGGAGCCTCCGCTGCCGGAGCTTCTGCCACTGGAGCTTC
>DNLG01000038.1:5168-24867 GCA_003488525.1 Bacteroidota bacterium
ACAACTGGTGTCTCTTCGACAACTTCCTCAGCCACGACGGCCGCTGCCACTGGGGCTGCTACCTTCGGTGTGAAGGACGGCTTTGGCTTGGCTGGGCCCTTGGCTGCTGGGCGGCGGCGCGCCGATGAGGAGCGTCCATCCTGCGGATTGGACCAGTCCACCAGCTCGATCATGGCTGTCTCCGATGCATCACCGCGGCGAAGGCCGAGCTTGGTGATACGTGTGTAACCGCCATCACGTTCCGCAACCAGCGGTGCGATCGTGTCGAACAGTTCCTGAAGAACACCCTTGTTCTTGATAAAGCGGCCGACCATGCGACGGTTGTGTACGTCGACTCCTGTGATCGTACCGGCCTTCTCAGAACGGTGAGCGTTCCGGGCGCGGGTGATAAGCTGTTCGGCAAAAGGACGGAGCTCCTTGGCCTTTGCCAGCGTCGTTACGAGCCGCTTGTGCTCGAACAATGACGTGGCCATGTTCGCCATGAGGGCCCGCTTGTGGCTTGCCGTACGCTTCAGTTTCCGGCCTGCATACCCGTGTCGCATGATCTTCTACTCCTTACCTGTCATTTTCACGATTTTGAAACATCGTCACGCAGATACTCGTCCACATTCATGCCGAAGTGGAGTCCGTTCTGAACAACGACCTCTGCCAATTCCGAGAGGGACTTGCGACCAAAGTTGCGGAACTTCAGAAGGTCCGTCTCTTGCAGGCCGACAAGATCGGCCAGCGACTTGATGTTAGCTGCCTTGAGGCAATTGTGGGCGCGTACACTCAGTTCCAGCTCGTCAACCGGCTGGAGAAGGATCCGACGGATGCGTGTGCGCTCACGATCAACTTCTGTGTCTGCGGCTGTTGATTCTGTTGTATCAACCGAGCCAGCTGCCGTTGGGTTAACACCGAGCAAAAGTGCAATGTGCGAGCGAAGGATACCGGCCGAAGTTTCGACGGCTTCCTTGGCAGTGATCGATCCATCCGTTGATACGTCGAGAACGAGGCGCTCGTAGTCCGTCTTCTGTCCGACGCGGAAAGGCTCGACGTTGAAGACCACGTTCTTGACAGGCGTATAGATCGCGTCGATCGGAAGCATGCCGACTGGAAAGTCCGTCACGTTCTGCTCTTCAGCAGGAATGTATCCCTTACCACGCCCGATACGGATCTCGACGTCGAAGTCGGCATCATTGGCAAGTGTGGCAATCTTCTTGGCAGGATCGAGCACCTCAAGCGCACCGGCAGAAGCGTCCTGAATCATTTGCGCTGTCCAGCTCGACACACCCTTGACGCGGAAGCTCACACGGTTTGGAGCTTTCGGATCGACGACGCGGAAACGGACCTCCTTCAGATTCAGGATGATCTCGCACATGTCTTCGACAACGCCCGGGATGGTCTGGAATTCATGTTGGACGTCGGAGATCTTCACGCCCACGATCGCCGATCCTTGGATCGATGAGATGAGGACGCGACGGAAAGCGTTGCCAATCGTCGTTCCATAGCCTTCTTCCAGTGGATTCAGCACAAAACGAGCGTGGTACGAGCTTCCCAATTCTTCGACGACGACGCCTTCCGGCATCTGCATCTGCATGTTCATGACTTTCCTTTGATCAGTTTCACACGATAAAAAAAGAAGGGGCCGATTAGACGCGGCGCTTCTTAGGAGGACGGCAACCGTTGTGCGGAAGCGGCGTCTCGTCCAGGATCGAGAGAACCTCGAAACCAGCCTGTGTCAGAGCACGGATGGCAGCTTCGCGCCCCGAGCCAGGACCCTTGACGACCACGTCAACCTTACGAAGACCCATTTCAAACGCTTCGCGGGCGGCCTTGTCAGCCGACACCTGTGAAGCGTAAGGAGTGTTCTTCTTCGATCCGCGGAAGCCATTCTTGCCAGCCGACGACCACGAGAGCGTGTTGCCGTAGGTGTCCGTTACCGTGACGATGACGTTATTGAACGTTGCGCGAACGAACACTTTTCCGTGAACATCCGATACGATCTTGCGCTTTACGCGCTTTTTTGCTGCTGCCATTGTGATTCGTTCCCTGTATTACTTCTTCACTGCCTTCTTCTTACCGGCCACCGTCTTACGCTTACCCTTACGAGTGCGGGCGTTTGTGCGCGTGCGCTGTCCGCGAGCCGGAAGGCCACGGCGGTGACGAAGACCACGGTAGCACCCAACGTCCATCAGACGCTTGATGTTCAGCTGAACTTCTGAGCGAAGCTGTCCTTCAACCTTATAGTCGGCAATCGCCTGACGGATGCGGGCAACTTCGTCATCGGTCCAGGTCGATACACGCTTGCTGTGATCGATCCCCGCTTTGTCGAGCACTTGTGTGCTGACCGTGCGGCCGATGCCGTAGATGTATGTGAGCGCGATGATTCCGCGCTTGTTTTTTGGTAGGTCGATACCTGCGATACGAGCCACGTCGTGTCTCCTGAATTAGCCTTGGCGTTGCTTGAAGCGTGGGTTTTTCTTGTTGATCACGTACACCCGACCCTTGCGGCGGACGATCTTGTCCTCCGGGCTGCGCTTCTTGACTGATGCTTGAACTTTCATGTTTTCACCTGTGAGTGAGCTTCGTCGTTACTTGTACCGGTACACAATTCGACCCTTTGACAGATCGTATGGCGACATCTCCACCGTGACCTTGTCGCCACGGAAGATCTTGATGAAGTGCATACGCATCTTGCCCGATACGTGTGCGAGGATCTTGTGCCCGTTATCCAGCTTAACGATAAACTGGGTGTTCGGGAGTGCCTCCTCGATCGTACCATCTACGCGTATGACGTCTTCACGACCCATGCTGTGAACCAATTCCTTTGTTTGTTTACCACTCCGTCAGAATTCTCGGCGTCGTCCCGTCAACCACCACGGTGTGCTCGAAGTGTGCCGATGGTTTCCCATCTGCGGCGTACACCGTCCAGCCGTCTCGGGCCGTGTGAACATGGAAAAGCCCAAGATTCACCATCGGCTCGATTGCCAGAGCCATTCCAGTCTGTAGTCTCACGTTCGGATATCGATTGCGATGCAACAGGCCAGGAACAAAGTTTGGGACAGGGGGCTCTTCATGTAGGTGCTGACCGATGCCATGACCTACGAGCTCCCTAACCACTGAGAAGCCTTGATTTTCAACACACGTCTGAACGGCACGGGCAATGTCATATACCCGGTGTCCATCCACGACCTGTTCGATGCCCAGCCGCAGAGATTCCTGCGTGGCCTCCAACAGGCGTTGTTTTTCTTCAGAGATCGCGCCGACAGCGAATGTGAAAGCGCTGTCTCCGAAGTACCCGTCTTTTTGTACACCCACGTCTACCGAGACGATCTGTCCCTCTTTAAGGACACGCTGACTCGGCATGCCGTGAACGACCTCTTCGTCGATGCTTACGCACAATGTGTACGGGTAGACTTTTGTATCGACCTCGTACCCCTTGAACGCCGGCTCGGCACCACGCGTACGGATAAAATCCTCTGCAATGGCATCAAGCTCGAGTGTCACGGCTCCTGGCACAACGTACTCTTGGAGATGCTGGAGCACGTCCGCAACAATGCGGCATGCACCTTCGATCTTCAGGATCGCATCCGCGGTGTGAACCGGAACACGAACGTTTGCCGCAGCCATCGACGTCAGGAGGTAGCTCCTGCACGCCCCCTGATCTTGCCGGTCTTCATGAATCCGTCATAGTGACGCATCAGGAGATACGACTCGATCTGCTGGAGGGTGTCGAGAGCCACACCAACGACAATGAGTAGACTAGTTCCGCCAAAGAACGCTGCGAGTTCAGGTTGCACGGTCAGGACGTTCATCGCGAACGTCGGCAGGATGGCAATGATCGCTAGGAACATTGCTCCGGGCAACGTGATCCTCGTCAGGATGTTTTCGATGTATTCAGAGGTTGCCTCACCTGGGCGAACACCCGGGATGAAACCGCCGTTCTTCTTCATGTTGTCCGACACTTCCTTCGGGTTGAAAGCGATGGCCGTGTAGAAATACGTGAAGAAAACGATCATCAGGCCGTAGATCAGCGAGTACAGGAACCCGTCCGGACGCAACGCGATTTCTACCGAGCGGAGGAATTCCGCATCCGGGAAGAATGACGCGATCGTGCCGGGAATGAACAGGATCGACTGGGCGAAGATGATCGGCATAACGCCGGCCGTGTTCACACGAAGAGGGATGTACTGCGTTGTTCCGCCATAGACCTTGCGGCCAACGACGCGCTTGGCATACTGGACCGGAATCCGGCGAGCCCCTTGGGTGATCAGAACAACAGCTGCGATGATGCCAAGAAGCAGAACAAGGAAGATCGCCGTGACGACTAGTTCACGTCCGATAAGCCCCGCGCCACTGCTTGCGGATGTCACGAATTGCTGATACAGACCAACCGGAAGACGCGAGATAATGCCAATGAAGATGATCAGCGAGATTCCGTTGCCAAGGCCACGATCGGTGATCTGCTCGCCGATCCACATCAGACCCATGGTACCAGCCGTAAGGATCAGAACGCTTGTCAACGTCCAAAAAAAGCCAGGGTCAGGGATCGAGCCGCTGTAGTCATTTACAAGCTTGATCGTAACGCCCCATGCCTGCAGTGCAGCAATTGGGATCGTCAGTACGCGAGTCAGCTGATTGATCTTCCGACGTCCGTCGTCGCCCTCGCGCTGCATCTTCTGCAGTTGCGGAAGCACAACGCCACCGATCTGAAGAATGATGCTTGCCGAGATATACGGCATGATTCCGAGGGCGAAGATGGCGGCGTTTTCAAAAGCGCCACCAACGAAGAGATTATAGATCTGAAAGATCCCGCTGTCGGCCGCATTGGCCTCAACAGCCGCCTTGAGCGATGCCGTGTCGATGCCTGGGATCGCGATAAGCGATCCAACGCGCACGGCAAGCAGCGCGATCAGCGTAAAAATGATGCGATCGCGGAGCTCGTCGATCCGGAACATGTTCCGGAAAGTGGTCACGATATTAGCCATGAACAGTTACCGCTCCTCCGGCAGATTCGATCTTGCTCTTGGCAGCCGCCGAGATCTTGTCACACGAAACATTCAGCGTTGCTGAAAGATCGCCGTTGCCAAGGATCTTGACAGGAGCAGACTTAACGCGGATGACGCCAAGGCTCAGAAGTACGTCCTTCGACACAACGCCGTCGGTGATACGCTTCTCGTCCACAAGACGCTGCAGCGTGGCGACGTTGACTTCCTGATACTCAACGCGGTTGATGTTGGTGAAGCCGAACTTCGGGATACGGCGCGTGAGCGTCATCTGCCCACCCTCGAAGCCTCGGCTTTGATGGCCGCCGCTTCGAGACTGGTGTCCCTTGTGACCGCGTGTAGCCGTGCCACCATGGCCCGAACCAGCACCGCGACCAACGCGCTTCTTTTTGTGACGTGAGCCCGGAGCGGGCGAAAGATTTCCGATGTGTTTCATTGTTGGCCTCAGTCTGCGATCTCTTCAACGGTCACGAGATGGCGAACAGCGTTCACCATTCCCAAAATCTGGGGGTTCTTCGGCTTGATCGAAACGTAATTCGGACGTCCGAGTCCAAGGGCCTTGATGGTCTCCTTGTGAGCCTTGAGCGCACCGATTTGCGACTTCACTTGTGTGATCTTGAGTTTCATGATAATACTTGCTCCTTGCCTTAACCTTGAAGAACCTTTTCGATGCTCACACCGCGACGGGCAGCAACGGCTGCTGCGTCCTCGAGCTGCATGAGAGCATCCATCGTGGCCTTCACAGTATTGTGTGGATTCGACGAGCCCTGTGACTTCGTCAGCACGTCCTTGACGCCGGCCAATTCCAGGATGGCTCGCACGCCACCGGCAGCGATAACACCGGTACCAGGCGTTGCAGGGCGGATCATCACGCGAGCTGCGCCGAACCGACCGATCACTTCGTGCGGAACCGTGCCGTTCTCTACGCGAACCTTGACAACCGACTTCTTGGCTGCTTCCGTTGCCTTGGTAACGGCATTGGACACTTCGCCAGCCTTGCCCAGGCCGTATCCGACGTGCCCTTGTTCGTCACCGACCACGACCATTGCTGAGAAGTTGAAACGACGACCGCCTTTAACGACCTTCGCTGTGCGGCCGACGTAGACGATCTTGTCCTTCAGGTTCAGATCAGAGAGTTTTTGCTTTGCCACGTAACTGTTCTCCGTTTCGTTCTTCGTTAGAAATCGAGTCCACCCTCACGAGCCGCATCGGCAAGAGCCTTGACGCGTCCGTGGTACAGGAACCCGTTGCGGTCGAATGCGACCGATGACACATTTGCTGCCTTGGCACGTTCTGCCAGAAGCGTACCGACCAGACGGCTTTCTTCAACCTTTGACAGGCCGTTAGCCTTGGCGCGGATGTCTGCATCGACCGTTGAAGCCGAAGCGAGCGTGCGTGCCGATACATCATCGATCACTTGAGCGTAGATATGCTTGAGTGAGCGGAAGACCGTAAGGCGCGGGCGTCCAGGCGTCCCCGAAATGTCTTTGCGGACTCGGCGATCGCGGCGTTCGTGACGGACGTTTTTGAGCTTGATGCGATTCATGGCGTTCTTTCTCCTTACTTACCTGCCGACTTACCGGCCTTGCGACGGATGTATTCACCTTCGTACCGAATGCCCTTGCCCTTGTAGGGCTCAGGTGGACGAAGCTTACGTACCTTGGCTGCTACCTCACCAACGAGGTGCTTGTTGATACCCTTCACAGAGAACGCGGTCGGCGTTGCAACGGCGAACTCAACTCCGTCAGGGGGCATGAACAGGATAGGGTGCGAAAAACCCAGGGAAAGAAGCAGATTCTTGCCGCGCATTTCGACCTTATATCCGACGCCTTCAATGTTCAGATTCCTGGTGAAGCCGTTCGTGACCCCATCAACCATCCACGCAACATGAGCGCGCGTCAGGCCGTGCAGAGCGCGGACTTTCTTGTCCTCACTGGCACGCGCAAACGTGAGCGTACCGTTGTCGATCTGCGGTGTGATCGATGCGTCGACCGAAAAGGTCAGTTCACCCTTGGGCCCCTTGACCGTGCATGTGCCACCGTCGAACTTGACCGTGACGTTGCTCGGGATCGAAATGGGCTTTTTTCCTACTCGTGACATGGTGTATTGCTCCTCGTTCTCTTCTTACCAGATGGTGCACAGAACTTCGCCGCCAACGTTTTCGCGGCGGGCCTGCTTGTCGGTCATCACGCCGCGAGGCGTCGAGATGATCGCAATGCCCAGACCGTTTCGGACACGTGGCAGGCGGTCAACCGCTGCATAGATGCGCCGTCCAGGCTTGCTCACTCGTTGGATCTCCCGAATCACGGGCTGTCCGTAGTAGTAGCGAAGCTTGAGACTCAACACACCCTGCTTTCCATCTTCCGACTTCGAGAAGTCCTGGATGTAGCCTTGGTCCTTGAGAATCTCCGCGATGGCCATCTTCAGGTTCGATGATGGTATATCGACACTCTTGTGCCGCGCGGCTGACGCGTTTCGGATCCGCGTCAGAAAATCTGAGATGGTGTCTGTGACTGGCATACTTCGTCGTCGTTGGTCGTGTTCAAAAAACCGTTGGATTACCAGCTCGCCTTACGCATTCCGGGGATCTTGCCTTCGAGAGCAAGAAGACGGAACATGTTGCGGCAGAGGCCGTACTTGCGGTAGACACCCTTACCACGTCCGGTAAGAAGGCACCGATTACGAACTCGCGTCGGTGAACTGTTGCGTGGAAGCTTCTGAAGCCCTACCATATCTCCGGCAGCCTTCAGAGCGGCGCGACGCTCCGCATACTTCGCCACCAGACGAATGCGCTTCTTATTGCGAGCGATGATTGATGTTTTCGCCATGAACTGTTCTCGTTGATCGTTTAGTCACGTTTGCGGAATGGGAAGCCGAACTCCTTGAGAAGCGCATGCGCTTCCTCGTCTGTCTGCGCGGACGTCACGAAGGTGATGTCCATGCCCTGGATCTTCGACACCTTATCGACGTCGATTTCCGGGAAAATGATCTGCTCCTTCACACCGATGGTATAGTTGCCGCGACCGTCGAAGCTCTTGTCGGAGAATCCGCGGAAGTCACGGATACGCGGAGCTGCGATATTGATGAAACGGTCCAGAAACTCATACATGTGTGCGCGGCGGAGCGTGACACGTGCACCGATCGGCATGCCTTCCCGGAGCTTGAAATTCGCGATCGACTTGCGGGCGCGAGACACTGCCGGACGCTGACCGACGATCAGTTCGAGCTCGTTCACAGCTGCTTGGAGGAGCTTTGCGTCCTGCGTTGCCTGTCCCACGCCGATATTGATCGCGATCTTCTCGATCCGAGGCACCTGCATGATGCTCGAATAGTTGAAGCGCTCCATCAGTGCCGGCACGACCGTTTCCTTGTAGAAGGCATGAAGCCGGGCTGGAACTCGGGCATCGGTGATCTCCTCAAGGCGTGGGCCCTCGGGTTTGAACTGATCCCGCTTGGATGTTGTCTTAGCCATGATCGATTGATTCCTTCGTCACTGTCGAATTAGTCTTCGGATTCTGCCTTGGCCTTTGCTTTGGCCTTGGACTTTGTAGCAGCCTTCGCTGCTGGCTTGGCGGCACCGGCTCCAGCGGCACGACGCTTTGACGAGTCGTACCTTTCAGCCAGCTGAACGTTGGAATAGTGGATTGGACCTTCCATCTCGATGATTCCACCGTTCGGATACTTAGGAGAAGGACGTACGGCCTTCTTCTGGAGGTTTACGCCTTCAACCAGCACACGCATGGTTGTTGGCATAACCATAAGCACCCTGCCACGGTCTCCGCGGTTCTTGCCTGTGATGACGACGACCTCGTCGCCCTTCTTGATCTTCAGCTTCATGATCTTCCTCAGAGTACCTCTGGTGCCAGCGAAATGATCTTCATGAAGGCGCGCTCACGGAGTTCACGGGCAACCGGCCCGAAGATGCGCGTACCACGAGGATCGTTGTTGTTATTGATCACCACAGCGGCGTTCTCGTCGAAACGAATGAACGAGCCATCACGGCGGCGGATCTCCTTCTTTGTGCGGACGACAACGGCCTTGACCACTTCGCCCTTCTTCACTGCGCCGGCTGGCAATGCTGCCTTCACCGAACACACGATGATGTCACCGACCGAAGCATAGCGCTTGCCATGTCCACCCAGCACACGGATGCAGCGAAGCTTCCGGGCACCGGAGTTGTCGGCGACAACAAGATTGGTTTCCTCTTGAATCATTATTCTGCTCCCTTACTGCGCCCGTTCGATGATTTCAACCAAAGCCCAACGCTTACGCGCACTCAGGGGGCGATGTTCGATCACCTTCACTGTGTCGCCAATGTTGCACTCGTTGTTCGGATCGTGAGCCATGACCTTTGTTGACTGCTTGAAGTACTTCCGGTAGAGCGGGTGCGCCACCTGACGCTCAATGCGGACAACGATGGTCTTATCGGCCTTGTTGCTGACGACCTTACCAACACGCACCTTGCGGCGCGTGGTCACTTTTTGCGTTGTTGTCGTTTCTTCTGACATGTTGTTCTTCCGAATCAATTAGCGTTGCTGTTCCGCTCGTGAAGGATCGTCCGCATGCGAGCGATATCCTTGCGAAGCGTCTTGATGCTTGCCGAGTCCTGAAGCTGACCCAGAGCGAGCTGGAAACGCAGACGCGTGATGTTTTCTACGCTTTCGTTGATGAAGGACGCCAATTCTTCCGTCGTCAGCGACCGCAGGTCGGATGCTTTACGTGACTTCATGGTTTACGCCTCCAAATCCACTCGTTGGACGAACTTGCACTTGATCGGCAGCTTGTTGATGGCAAGGCGTACCGCCTCCTCCGCACGCTCCCTGGTCACCCCGTCGATCTCGAACAGGATGCGGCCTGGCTTTACCACCGCTACCCAGAACTCCGGATTACCTTTACCGGAACCCATTCGCGTTTCCGCAGGCTTCTTGGTCACAGGCTTGTCCGGGAAGATCCGGATCCACACCTTTCCATCACGGCGCAGGTAACGGTTGATAGCGATACGGGCCGACTCGATCTGGCGGTTGGTGATCCATGCAGCCTCCAGCGCCTTAAGACCAAACGATCCAAAGGCTACTGTCGATCCGCGATAGGCCTTGCCACGCCGGCGACCACGCTGTGTTTTGCGGTGTTTTACTCTTTTTGGGATAAGCATGTCGTTGCCTTCTGCCTGACTTCTTTACTGTTCCTTTGATTTCTGCTTGCCGATGACGTCGCCACGGCAAATCCACACCTTGACTCCGATCGATCCGTAGACTGTCTCGGCACGGCTCTGGGCATAGTCAATGTCTGCCCGTAGCGTGTGCAGAGGTACTCGGCCTTCCTTGTACTGCTCCTGACGTGTCATGTCTGCACCACCGAGTCGACCCGAACACATCACACGTACGCCTTCTGCACCGACACGCATCGTGCTGCTAACCGCGTTCTTCATTGCACGACGGAACGAAATACGTCCTTCAAGCTGAGCGGCGATGTTGTCGGCCACCAACTGAGCATCGAGTTCCGGGCGCTTGATCTCACTGATGAGAACCTTCACGTCCTTGTTCGTGTGCTTACGAAGCTCTTCCTCGAGATGCGCAATGTCCTTACCCGACCGACCGATGATCACCCCCGGACGTGACGTGTTGATAGTCACGCGCAGTTGCTTGGCCGTACGCTCAACAATGATGCGGGCAACGCTTGCCTTCTTAAGGCGCTGCTTGATATACTCACGGACCTTGATGTCTTCCTGGAGCTTTTCGGCAACGTTCTTCTCATCGAACCAGTTGGCTTCCCACTGGCGGATGATTCCGAGGCGCAGCCCGATTGGATTTGTCTTCTGACCCACGTGTGCTGACTCCGCTTACTGTTTCGTCGAAACGATGATGGTGAGATGATGTGAACGCTTGCGAATGCGATAGGCACGACCCATTGGAGCAGGAGAAATCCGCTTCATGGTTGGCCCCGGATCGACAAAGCACTCCTTGACCATGATCGACTCAGGATCAATGCCCGCATCCTTGGCAGTCAGGTTGCTGATGGCCGACTTCAGTGTCAGCTCCGCAACAGATCCAGCAGCCTTATCAGAGAACTGCAGGATGTTCAGTGCTTGCTGAGCCGACTTGCCCCGAATGAGATCGATCACCAGGCGCATCTTGCGCGGCGACGACCGGTTGTAGCGTTTGATAGCGCGTGCTTCCATCGTACGTCCTTACTTCTTACCCGTTTTGAGATCCTTCCGGTTGCCGGCATGGCCGCGGTATGTACGCGTTGGAGCGAATTCGCCCAACTTGTGACCGACCATGTTTTCCGTGACATACACCGGAATGAACTTGTTACCGTTGTGAACGGCGAATGTGTGTCCTACGAAGTCCGGCGAAATCGTCGAGGCGCGCGACCATGTCTTGACCACAGTCTTTTTACCCGCATCATTGAGCGCATCCACCTTCTTCGTCAGCTTAAAGCTTACGAATGGTTCTTTCTTGAGTGAACGTGGCATGGATTCCTAACTCCCGATTCCGTGATTACGCGTTTCGTTTGCGAATGATCATGTCATTCGACTTGTTCTTCTTTTTGCGTGTCTTCAGCCCCTTAGCAAGCTGACCCCATGGACTGCGCAGATGCTTGCGACCACCACCGGACTTCGAGCGGCCTTCGCCACCACCATTCGGGTGATCGATTGGATTCATGGCCATACCGCGTGTCTGCGGGCGAACGCCCAGCCAGCGCATACGTCCAGCCTTACCGTAGCTGATGTTTTCGTGCGAACCGTTGCTGACCACGCCGATGGTAGCCATGCAGACAGACGGAACCATGCGAATCTCGCCTGAGGGCAGCTTGAGCTGCGCCTTGTCACCGTCAAGGCCGACAAACTGTGCCGATGTACCAGCCGAGCGCACCATCTGTCCGCCCTTGCCTGGACGCATCTCGATGTTGTGTACGAAGTAGCCGATCGGGATCTTACTCAGTGGAAGAGCGTTACCGTCTTTCGGCTCTGCCTTTGGTCCGCTCATGAGCTTCTGACCAACCTTCACCTTATCCGGGGCAATGATGTAGCGCTTTTCGCCATCAGCATACTCAAGAAGAGCAATGCGGCACGTGCGATTCGGATCGTACTCGATCGTCTTGACCGTTGCCTCAACACCAAGCTTGTTACGCTTGAAGTCGATGATGCGATACATACGCTTATGTCCACCACCACGGTGGCGTGATGTCACGCGGCCAGTGTTGTTTCGTCCGCCCGACTTCTTGATCGGCTCCAGGAGACTCTTCTCAGGCTTCGACGTTGTGATCTCGTCGAAGGTACTGATGCTGTAGTAGCGCGTTCCCGGCGTGATTGGTTTGAGATTTCTCGTTGCCATGATTCTGCTTCGATTCTGCTTCTGTGTATCAGTGGAGAGGATTAGTCCTCGTTGCCTTCGCCGGAAACGATGTCGATCGTCTGACCCTGCTTGAGCGTCACGTACGCCTTCTTGCGAAGGTTCGTGCGACCTACCTGCATCCCCTTGCGCGTCATGCGTGTCTTGACCTTACCCTTAGTACGAACCGTGCGAACGCTGATCGCATCGACATCGAACATGGCCTTGATCGCCTGACGGATCTGCAGCTTATTGGCCTCCGGGGCCACTTCGAACACGTACTGATTGGCGTGTCCTACCTTGGTTGCCTTCTCCGTAAGAAGGGGCCTGCGCAATACGCTGATCATTGGTCACCCCCTTCTTCGCCAAACGACTTGGCGATGGTCTCGATGGCACTCTTGAAGATCAGGAGCTTGCCATGATTCAGCACGTCATAGGCTGATATCTTGTCGGCTGGGAATGTCGAAACGCCGGCAATGTTGCGAGCAGAACGGACGATCGTCTCATCGACTTTCGGCAGAAGCATCAGGACCTTAGCGCCTTCAAGGTTGACGGCCTTGAGCATCGATGCTACTTCACGCGTCTTCGGAGCCGACATCGAGAAATCCTCAACAACAACGAGGTTGTTTTCACGGGCCCGGAGCGTGAGCGCCGACTTCCGTGCCAGCCTCTTGACCTTGATCGGGAGTTCGATCGTGTACAGATGTGGCTTCGGACCGTGGATCTTACCACCACCCGGATTCAGTGGTGACCGGCTTGAACCGCGACGCGCACCGCCTGTGCCCTTCTGCTTGAATGGCTTCTTGCCACCACCCGACACCTCCGCACGCGTCTTGATCTTATGCGTGCCCTGGCGCCGGTTGGCCAAGTACGCGCGTACCGCCTGGTACATCGCGTGCTCGTTCGGCTCGATACCGAAGACGGATTCCGGCAGCTCGACTGAGCCGGCCTTCGATCCATCCTTTGTGAGTACGTCCACTGTCATGGTTGTGTTCTTCTTAGAGCTTGACAATTTCAACTATTGAATTCATGGCGCCCGGAATGCTGCCCTTGATGAGGATCAGATTCTGCTCAGGCATCACACGAAGGATGGTCAGGTTACGCACCGAAATGCGCGCTCCACCCATGCGACCTGCCATTCGCATGCCCTTGAACACGCGAGATGGGTAGGACGACGAACCGATCGATCCCGGGGCGCGAGGGCGGTCTGACTGTCCGTGTGTGCTCATACCAACACCACCGAAGTGGTGACGACGAACAACACCCTGGAAGCCCTTACCCTTGCTCGTAGCCGAGACCTTGATCTTGTCGCCGACCGTGAACGACTCGACCGTTACGACGTCGCCGTTCTTGACCTTGTCGACAAGCTGACGGAACTCTTTCAGATGACGCGTCGGAGCAACTTCATGCTTGGCGAAGTGTCCAGCCTCTGGGCGGTTCACCTTGCGCTCAGCAATTGGCTCATAACCGATCTGAACGGAATCGTATCCGTCGTTATCTTTTGTTTTGATTTGGACCACTGGGCATGGACCGGCTTCGATGACCGTACACGGTACGAAGACTCCATCTTCTGAGAAGATGCTCGTCATGCCCAACTTGCGTCCGAGAATTGCACTCATTGTCCGCTTACTCCTAGACTTTCACTTCCACATCAACTCCGGCCGGCAGCTCGAGACGCATCAGCGCATCGATGGTCTTCGGCGTGCTGCTGAAGATGTCGATAACGCGCTTGTGCACGCGGGCCTCAAACTGCTCACGAGACTTCTTATCTACGTGCGGCGAACGCAGCACTGTGTAGACAGATCGCTCTGTCGGCAGTGGAATAGGCCCGGAGACAACTGCCCCGGTTTGTTTGACGGTGCGGACGATGCGCTCTGCCGAACGATCGATCAGGTTGTGATCGTACGAGCGAAGCTTGATGCGAATGCGTTGCGTTGCCACTCAGTAATTCTCCCGGAATTCTCCGACTTGGAGGTTCTTTCGGAGACAAAAACGAGGAGGGATATGCGTCCCTCCTCGCGTGTCTTACCCTGTCTGTTTCTTATTCGATGATTGCCGTTACGACACCTGCACCCACCGTGCGTCCGCCTTCGCGGATAGCAAAGCGAAGTCCTTCTTCCATGGCCACCGGCGTGATGAGTGCCACTTCGAGATTATCAACGTTGTCGCCAGGCATGATCATTTCAACGCCCGAAGGCAGCGTGAGGATACCTGTTACGTCCGTTGTGCGGAAGTAGAACTGTGGGCGGTAGTTCGAGAAGAATGGCGTATGGCGTCCACCCTCGTCCTTGGTCAGCACGTATGCCTGAGCCTTGAACTTGTGGTGAGGCGTGATCGATCCTGGCTTGGCGATAACCATACCGCGCTCGATCTCTTCCTTGTCAACACCGCGCAGCAGAAGACCGCAGTTGTCGCCCGCTTGGCCTTCGTCAAGAAGCTTGCGGAACATTTCAATACCCGTGACGGTGGTCTTCTTCTGAAGACCGAAACCGACGAGTTCAACTTCTTCGTTGACCTTGACAATACCGCGCTCAATCCGGCCTGTTGCAACCGTTCCACGACCCGTGATCGAGAAAACGTCTTCGACAGGCATGAGGAATGGCTTGTCAACGTCGCGCTGTGGCGTTGGGATATAGCTGTCAACAGCATCCATCAGCTCAAAGATGCACTGCATGTCTGCAGCATCCGGACCCTGACCGCCTGCAGCGGCGTCAAGTGCCTTGAGCGCCGATCCCTTGATGATCGGAATATCATCGCCAGGGAACTCATACTTGCTCAGGAGCTCGCGGATTTCCATTTCAACGAGATCGACCAGATCTGGATCGGCGATGTCGACCTTGTTCATGAACACGACGATACGTGGCACACCAACCTGACGGGCAAGCAGGATGTGCTCGCGCGTCTGCGGCATCGGGCCGTCCGTAGCGGCAACCACGAGGATGGCGCCGTCCATCTGGGCAGCACCCGTGATCATGTTCTTGACGTAGTCAGCGTGGCCTGGGCAATCCACGTGAGCATAGTGACGGTTGCCCGTCTCGTACTCCACGTGCGCCGTGGCAATCGTGATCCCACGTGCCTTCTCTTCAGGAGCGTTATCGATCGAATCGAACGAACGCTGCTGTGCAAGACCCTTCGTCGCCAAACACATTGTGATGGCTGCAGTAAGGGTTGTCTTACCGTGGTCAACGTGGCCGATTGTACC
Organism: Bacteroidota bacterium; assembly: GCA_003488525.1. Classification (GTDB taxonomy): domain Bacteria; phylum Bacteroidota; class Ignavibacteria; order Kapaibacteriales; family Kapaibacteriaceae; genus UBA10438. Next base: position 20,693 of record DNLG01000038.1, read on the forward strand.
AACGTTTACGTGCGGTTTGTTCCGCTCAAATTTCTCTTTGGCCATTGTGCCGACTCCTCAGTTAGTCTTGTTTGAGGTGTTTAGAAAAACGATTGTTGTCTGTGAATTGTCTGCTGTGTTCGAGCTCTGTTCTGAATCCGGCTCGTCTGAACCTTGTTTCCGAGACAGAAAACAAAGCTACGAAAAGTTTTCGACATGAACGCAAGGCACAGCCCATCCCGACACCAAAAAGTTATCCTTTTTGGCGGGCGCGCTGCGCGCACTGTCGCAGTAGTCGCTCAGTCGTTACGAGCGACGGACAGCCTGTTCGTATCCATGGAACTGCATGGTATACGAGGCCCTCCCCTGCGAGAGCGATCGCAACTGTGTCACGTAGCCGAATAGTTGGGACAGCGGCACCAAAGCCGTCACAACCTGCAGAATATCGCGCTGGGAAATTCCCTGCACCATTCCGCTTCGCGAGCTGAGGTCAGCAATGACCTCGCCCACATACTCCTCGGGCGTGACTACCTCGACGAGGAAGACCGGTTCCATAATGACGGGGTTCGCCATTCTGGCAGCGTCCTTCGCTGCGATCGAGCTGGCAACGGCATAAGCCGTTTCCGTTGCGTCATCTTCATTGTATGCCGCATCTACAAGGACGGCCATGATATCAATCATGGGGTATCCTGAGATCGGACCGACCTTAAGGGCTTCAATTGCGCCCTTCTCTGCACTCTTGACGTATAACTCGGGAAGTGTCTCTGGTGCAAGCTCACTTGTGAACTCGAGACCTTTTCCCGGGTCATTCGGTCGTACCTCAATTGTGACCTGACCAAACTGATTCTTGCCAGCGTTGCTGCGGATGAACTTGCCCTCCGCACGGGCTGCGCTGGTGATCGTCTCTCGGTAGGCGACCTGAGGTTTCCCCACTTTAACGGGGACGTTGAATTCTCGTTTCAATCTGTCGACGATGATCTCCAGATGGAGCTCACCAACGCCAGAGATAATGATTTGTCCGGATTCAGCATCCGTGTGAAATCTAAACGTCGGATCTTCTTCAGAGAGCCGATGTAAGGATTCCGTCAGTTTGTCCTGATCTGCTAGGGTCCGTGCCTCAACCGCCTGGTTGATGACCGGATCCGAGAACTGGATGCTTTCTAAAAGGACGGGGTGTTTGGGATCGCAGAGCGTGTCGCCGGTGCGCGTAAACCGCATCGACGGTATTGCGACAATGTCTCCGGCAAAAGCCCCCTCGAGTTCTTCGCGCTTATTAGCACTCATGCGGAGGATCTTTCCGGCACGTTCTTTCTTATCGTTGGAAACGTTGAAAACCTGCTCGCCTGCCTTGATGCTACCGGAGTAGATCCGGATGAACGTCAGCCGGCCCACAAATGGATCAGTGATGATCTTGAATGCGAGCGCGGAAAAAGGCTCAGTGTCAAGGGGCTTGCGTTCGACGATCACATCATGATCAGATACGTCGTGGCCGCTGGTTGTTCCTACATCCGCCGGTGAAGGCAGATACGCAACAACTCCATCGAGAAGCTGCTGCACGCCCTTGTTCTTAAATGAACTACCACAAAAGACCGGCGTGATCGCAAGGCTAAGTGTTGCCTGCCGTATTGCCTGCCGGAGTTCATCCGACTGGATCTCTTCACCAGACAAGTACCGTTCGAGAAGATCATCCCGCTGTTCGGCAACAGCCTCAACCAGAAGTGCCCGAGCATCGTCGGCCATCTGCCTGGCGTCTTCGGGTATAGGTCCTACCGTAAAATGCTCGCCATTGTCATTGTCGAAGATGATGGCTACGCGGTCGATCAGATCGATCACTCCGCGAAAGGTGTCTTCGGAACCAAGTGGCACCTGAACGGCAACCGGGTTGGCACCTAAACGTGCTCGCATCATTTCCAGGACTCGCGGGAAGTTCGCCCCCACGCGATCCATTTTGTTGACAAAGGCAATACGCGGAACGCGGTATTGATTGGCCTGGTGCCAGACAGTTTCGGACTGCGGCTCAACGCCGGCAACGGCACAGAAAAGCGCAATAGACCCGTCAAGTACCCGAAGTGAACGCTGCACTTCGGCCGTAAAGTCAACATGTCCGGGCGTGTCGATGATGTTGATCGTATGCCCGTTCCATGAGCATGACACCGCTGCAGAAGTTATGGTGATGCCACGCTCCTTCTCCTGCTCCATGTAGTCCGTGAAGGCCGTGCCCTCATGAACTTCGCCCATGCGATGAAGAACTCCTGTGTAGTACAGGATTCTCTCGGTCGTGGTCGTCTTGCCGGCATCGATATGCGCCATGATACCGATGTTTCGAACAAGACCAATGGAGACCGGCCGCGTCATGCTGTCGTCGTAAAAATCAGTGTGTCAAAGAACAGGGTTGCCCCTTACCAGCGGAAGTGCGCAAATGCGCGGTTGGCATCAGCCATCCGGTGCATTTCGTCACGACGCTTGATAGCGCCCCCTTCACCGTTGGCAGCAGCCAACAGCTCACTGGCAAGCTTCGAGGCCATTGAACGGTCACGACGCTCGGAGGCATACTTCTTGATCCAGCGGATTGCCAGTGCTGCACGACGTTCCTCACGAACTTCCATGGGAACCTGATACGTGGCACCACCGACGCGACGCGGACGGATTTCGATTGCTGGTGAGGCGTTGACGAGCGCCTTGCGGAATACCTCGATCGGATCCTGCTCGGTCTTCTTGCCAACGATATCCAGTGCCTGATACACGATCTGGCGAGCAACGTTCTTCTTGCCCTGGATCATAATGTTGTTGACGAACTTAGCCACCATCACGTCGTTAAACCGTGGGTCTGGCATTGTACGCCGTTTCTCTGCACGCTTCTTACGCATGTGTTCTCCTTACTTCTTCTTTGCCGGCGCTGCGGCTGCGCCCGGCTTAGGCTTCTTGGCGCCATACTTTGAACGAGCTTGCTTACGATTGGCAACACCCTGTGTGTCAGCTGAACCACGGATGATGTGGTAGCGAACACCAGGAAGGTCCTTCACACGGCCACCGCGGATGAGCACGATCGAGTGCTCCTGCAGGTTGTGGCCCTCTCCGGGAATATAGGCCGTTACCTCGATGCCGTTGGAAAGGCGCACACGGGCAACCTTACGAAGAGCCGAGTTTGGCTTCTTTGGCGTAGTGGTATACACGCGCGTGCACACGCCACGCTTTTGTGGACAGGATTGAAGAGCTGGAGACTTGCTCTTCTCTGTTACAACTTCACGTCCTTTACGGACAAGCTGGGCTATCGTAGGCATTTCGTTCTGCCGGAATGGAGAGTACGGTGAAAACACAACCGGTGCGAATGAATGCATTCGCGCCAGTAGAGCCTGCAAAACTATACGGTCGCGGGGTCAAAACCAAATAGTCGGTTCAAGTTCGTGTGGATATTCTCTCTGCAAGGTACTGGCCGGTCTGGGGGTCGGCCAGGGTAATGGCAGCCTCGACCACGGCTGCGCGGCTGAGTCCTTCAGATCGAAGGGAGCGCAGGGTGGTGGACTGGACCGATTTAGAGAGTTTTTGGCCGTTCTGACCCAGCAGAAGTGGGTGATGGATGATCGAGGTGGCGCAAAACGAGGCCAGGGAAGGGGCACGTCGGGCAATCTGCATCTGCACGGCACTTGCTTCAGCGAGATCATCTCCGCGGATCACGTGCGTGACGCCGGCGTCGACGTCGTCGCAGATCGACGCGATATGATAGGCCGGAATGCGATTTTTTCCGCCCACCACAGGGTCGCCATAACCATCATCAACGCGGCAGCGTAAGCTCACCCCGGGCGCGTCAACGGCCAGCCCCCTATCGCGGCATGTGCCGGAGTACCGCCCATCGGGTGAGGCCGCGCGGATCTGCGACCGCGTGCAATCGCAGGCGTACACGTGCGCTGCGACAGTGAGTTCGTCGATGGCCGACCAATACCGACCGTATCTGGACTGTTGCGACGGCAACTGGCGGTCGATGTCGATCCCAAGCCAGGTGATCGTATCGTAAATGTCGGCGATCCCCTCCGGATGCACCATGTTGGGATCCGCATCATCGACACGGAGAAGTACCCGGCCTCCTCGTGCCCGGCTATATGCCCACGTAACAAGAAAGTTACAGGCATTGCCCATGTGCAGAAATCCCGACGGTGTAGGAGCCAGCCGCGTTAGCATTGCCTAAGTACGAGCTTTTT
>DNLG01000038.1:25071-35158 GCA_003488525.1 Bacteroidota bacterium
ATTCCGGCAGGGGGCGCTGTGCATCTTCACTGTAAAGAGATCAGAGCGATCAGGATTACTTTCCTTCTGCGCGCTTCTTCTGATATTCCTTGACCATTTCTTCTTGAATGTTTCGAGGAACCGGCTGATACTTCTTGAACTCCATCGAGAACTCTCCCTTGCCTTGCGTTACCGATCGGAGGTCCGTTGAGTAGCCGAACATTTCCGATAGTGGCACTTCGGAGTCTACCGTCACATATCCGGCATCAGAATCTGTTCCCATGATGACGCCACGGCGCTGATTGATCTGACCGATCACCGTACCCTGGAATTCTTCCGGCACCGACACTTCCAGCTTCATGATCGGCTCCAGGATCGTCGGCTTTGCCGCTGGATAAGCCTCACGGAAAGCCATGATCGCTGCCGTTTTGAAGGCCATTTCCGATGAGTCGACAGGGTGCGTCGCACCGTCGTTGATCGTCACTCGCACGCGCACAACCGGCTGGCCGATGAGCGATCCCTCGAGGATCGACTCGCGGAAGCCCTTATCGCAGGCAGGGACGTACTCTCGTGGAATCACACCGCCTACAATGTCATCGACGAACTCATAGTTCTCGATCGCGTCCGCCGGAAGAGGTTCGATGTATCCGCCAACACGGCCGAACTGACCCGAACCACCGGTCTGCTTCTTGTGCGTGTAGTTGAACTCGGCGCGCTGGGTGATCGTCTCGCGGAAAGCCACCTTCGGGCGACCCACGGTCACTTCCGTGTTGTACTCGCGCTTGATACGCTCGATGTAGATGTCGAGGTGAAGCTCACCCATGCCCTTGATGATCGTTTCGCCCGACTCTTCGTCGCGCATCACGCGGAAGGTTGGATCTTCCTTCGTGAAGCGGTTCAGGGCCTTGGAGAAGTTCACCTGACCGGCCTTGTCCTTTGGCGCAACCGCCAGCTCGATCACCGGCTCAGGCACGAACATCGACGTCATGGTGTAGCGAACGTTGCCATCAGTGAACGTGTCACCAGAGGCGCAATCAACACCGAACATGGCAACGATGTCACCAGCCGATGCCTCATCGATCTCATGCATGTCATTGGAGTGCATACGGACCAGACGCGGAACCTTGACCTTCTTGCCATTGGCAATATTGATGATGGAATCGCCCTTCTTGATCGTGCCCTGATAGATACGCATGTAAGTAAGCTGACCATAACGGCCGTCCTCGAGCTTGAATGCGAGCATCACAAGGGGTTTGACACCCTCACTGTCAAGCACCACCTTCTGCTCGTTGTTGTCCTGGTCGAGTGCCTCATTGGTAATGTCTGTAGGTGCTGGCAGGAAGAGTCCGACACCGTCAAGTAGTGTCTGAACGCCCTTGTTCTTGTATGCCGAGCCGCAGAACACGGGTGTCATCTTCATCGTAAGCGTTCCCTTGCGGATCGCGCGAATCAGGATGTCAGCGCTTACCGGCTCATCGCCGAGGAACTTCTCCATGAGCTCATCATCAAAGTCCGCCGCCGTTTCGATCAGCCTGTGACGCAGCTCCTGTGCCTTGTCCATGAGGTTGGCCGGGATGGCTTCCTTGCGTACGTCGCTGCCTCCTTCGCCGTCGAAGTACTGCGCTTGCATGTGCACCAGATCAATCACGCCCTCGAGCTTGTCTTCAAGACCGATCGGATAGGTAACGAAAGCCGGCGTGTGGGCGAGCTTCTCCTGAAGCTGGGCAGCCACACGATCCGGGTTTGCACCCGAACGGTCGCACTTGTTGATAAACGCTACACGGGGAACGTTGTAGCGGCGCATCTGACGGTCCACCGTGATCGACTGCGACTGGACGCCGGCTACCGAACAGAGCACCAGAACCGCACCGTCGAGAACCCGCAGAGCACGCTCCACTTCAACCGTGAAGTCGACGTGTCCCGGAGTGTCGATCAGGTTGATGTTGAAATCACCCCACGTGCAATACGTGGCTGCCGACTGGATGGTGATCCCCTTTTCGCGCTCGAGATCCATCGAGTCCATCTTGGCTCCCACGCCGTCCTTACCGCGGACTTCATGGATTGCGTGGATCTTTCCCGTGTAGAAAAGGATGCGCTCTGATAGTGTGGTCTTCCCGGAGTCAATGTGCGCCGAGATACCGATGTTGCGAACTTTCGACAGGTCTGCCATAGCAGTGTACCGTTATTGTGTGATTGTAGTGCTGAACGTTCTTCTGCCGCCAGACTCGCCCTCCGGCGAAATGCAACGCGGCAAAGACCGCAAAGCTACCAAAAAAAACCTGGTTTGAGGTTTGGGGTTTGGGGTTTGGGGTTTGGGGTTTGGGGTTATCATTCCGGCGAAAGCAGGAATCCACGTGTTCGAAGATGGATTGCCGCTTTCGCGGGAATGACGGCAGTACCCAGTACCCAGTACCCAGTCCCCTCACTCTATGCTCGCCTGCCGGAGTGCTTTATTCTTCAGGGCCACGATGGCAACGATCAGAAGTGTGACGGTTCCGCCGAAGAGAACGCTCGGGACGGCACCGAGCAGGCGGGCGGCGAGGCCGCTTTCAACGGCACCGAGCTCATTGGAGCTGGAAATGAACATGGTATTGGCGGCCGCCACACGCCCCTTCATCTCCTCGGGCGTCTGCAATTGCAGGATAGTGCCGCGGACCACGACGCTGACAGCATCGAGCCCTCCGGCCAGAATGAGAAGTCCGAAGCTGATCCAGAAGGATGTGCTGAGACCGAAACCGATGATGCATAGCCCGAATCCGGCTACGCACGACAGCAGCAGGCGCCCGGCGCCCCGTCGTATGGGACGCCATGCAACGATGGCCATGGTAGCGATGCTTCCAATGCCCATGGCTGCGCGCAGAAGGCCAAGTCCGGCCTCATCGGTTCCGAGGATATCCTTCGCAAACACGGGCAAGAGCGCCACCACGCCACCAAAGAGGACCGCAAAGAGGTCGAGCGAAAGGGCTCCGAGAATAACGGGACGTGAGAAAATGAATCGCACGCCGACCGTCAGGTCCTGACGCATTGATCCACGACTGTCCTGATGTACTGGGGGTTTGGGAGTAATCCGAACCGCACCGACGGCACCGACAAGCATGCAGCCCAGGATCGTCATCGATGCGGCAGACAGCCCTAGCCACCCGTAGATCAGGCCGCCAATGACTGGTCCAGAGACCATCGCGGCTTGCCAGACGGCGCTGTTAACAGCCGATGCCCGCGGTATATCCTCACGCTCCACGATACGTCCGAGAGAGCTGAACATTGATGGGCCGTAAACGGCCCGGCCGGCACCGTTGATGAAGATCATCGTCAGCAATCCACCAAGGATGGCATTCAATCCGAGCTGATCCAGTGCGCTGGGCCGCAGCAATACCGCCGTGCCGATGGCCGATAGGATGAACATCAGAACGGCAATACGAATACCCCGCCTTTTGTCGAGCCGATCCACCAGATATCCCATGGGAAGTGCCATGCCGATAGCAGGGATGGCTTCGGCAAGGCCGATGAGTGCGAGCCAGATCGGATCATGCGTCAGCGAATAGACATACCAGCTCACAACAAGCGCCTGCATGTGCCAGGCGACCGCCACGAAGAAACGCAACTGGAGAAAGGCCAGAAACTCGGCCGTAACGAACGACAGCATCGGAGGTTGTTTGGGGATTCGGTGCGCGTGTGGTGCGGAATGGGTCGCAAACTACCGAGGTTCTGTTATGTTTATGCGCACTAATTGGGGGGATAAGCGCAATGCGGTTTGCACTGGGAATTCTCATGACGACCATCTGCATCTTCGCCTTGTGCGTGGCTGCCAGTATCGCCCAGCCGGCGAACCAGCTAACGACCGGGACGCATTTTCGCGTCGGCTTCATTCATCCGGATCTAGCCGTTGGAGAGCACCTTCCCGACAGTAGCTACTGTCTTCGGCTTCATGCGGACGAGCCGGCAACGGTTAGCGTCGGAAAGATCACCGTCAAGGTGGTACCGGGTCAGCCTACTGTCGTCTGCATGACTCAGACCGATGCTGTGGAGGTCACAAGCAACCGACCGATTACCGTGTCATCCTTCCAGGACCTTCTTGGTAACGGCGAACAGTCCTGGCATCTGCCAACTTCTGCCTGGGGGCGTCAGTACCGTGCCTTCAACTGGTGGACCGACCGCCATGGTCTTGATAGTGCTTCGATGAAGTACTCGACAGCGAAACGTCTCGTGATCGCCAATGAGAACGATACTCACGTGACGGCGCAGACACTCAATGGTGAGCGCGACACAGTTCTTGATGCCGGCCAGGTATGGCTCTTAAGCGAAGCTCTCGATACCGCAATGCTTCGACAAATGCGCTCGGATCCGACCGGGCTTCTTGTGAGTGCCGACAAACCGGTCGCCGTCATCTCCGGACATGCCAAGGCAGCGATCCTAGCGTATCCGGATGGTCTGCCAATGACCGGTCCGTATGCGCGAACAGCAAACCGGTGCCGAGGGAATCTACAGGATGCCATGTACCCGACGTCAATGGCCGGCACGGAGTTTGTAACCGTTCCGATCATCTATACACCTACTCGCGAACGTGGGCTCGATCTATCGAACCAGGGAATTGGCGATGACCGTGGAGATGTGCTGCGATTTATCGCACTATCTGACTCCACGGTGATCATGCATGCCTCCGGTGATGGCTCGCTGATAACCGACACCATGATTGCTCGGGGTCAGGTGTACACCGTCACCAGTGTCGAAAAGCCAATGCTGTGGCACACATCACAACCTGCTCTCGCAGCACAGTACGGCAAGTCGTACGGACGTATTACTTCGCAGGCTGTATTGCCCGAGGACGACCCAACGACCGATGCAGGGTTGCCGTTGCTGATGACCGTTCCCCCTCTCGATCGGTGGATCAGCAGAACATCTGTCCACACCAGAAAAGACATGCTCAATGTGCTGGCCATCGCCGTTCGCACATCGGATGTTGCAAGCCTCCGTCTCAACACACGCCCGATAGCGTCGACGGCACGCTTAACATCCATCCCAGGTACGATCTACAGTGTCATGACGGTGATATTGCCCGAGGGAACCTTCACGGTCACGTCTGACAGTGGCAAACGCTTTGCATGCTGGACGTACGGCTCGCTCGACGGCTTTCAACTTGGAAAAATCTATGGCTCAGTTGCGGGCGTGGACGTTCATACCTCATGTCCTGATTCGATCCACCTTTCCTACGCGCAGGATAAAGCAACGGGACTCGTTACTGTCTCAACAGACATGGTATGGCTAGCGGATACGTGCTCCTGGCTGTCAATGCTGTATTTGGACTCTTCCGTGGATGATGCAACGTGGCAGAGGATTGGGACAGATCTCCTCATTCAGCCGAAGAACCCGCAGCACGCACTCACATGCACGGCCATCGCGGTTTCGTCATCTGGACGACGCGATTCTATTCAAGTCGTGACCGGTGGAACAAACGTCGAAGACGATAACCGATTGTGGTCCTATCCAGCGATCAGCCCAATGCCAATTGGCGAAACAGCCCTTGTTACGGGGCTTTCCAGCTTGATTGGCCGTTCCATTCGCATGTATTCTCTTGAGGGCGCTGAGCTCTTGAACACGGCAATCATTGCTAACGAGATGACACTGCACACAGCCGACCTGACACGTGGCACGTACGTCGTAGCGATCGATACACGCGCATTCCTTGTTGTCAAATTGTAACTTTCTATGGCTTTTTTAGTTTTACGGTAGCACTATTTACATCTTCGGCATTTCCCGCCCGACAGACAACACCGCTGGATTGACTTGCTAACTTGTTCGTGAACGATCGAATGATCGTGGTAGAGATGAATTGTCATTGGAATGAGAAGGAGAGTTTGCATGCATACGTTCAAGCAGCCAGAGTGTAACTCATGTGGATCAAGAGTGTCTACATGCCTGATAGAACTGAGTACGAATCAGGTTGAAGAGATCGCCCAACAAAAGCATAGCCAGCTCTTCACGCGCAACTCCTATGTCTTCGCGGAAGGCCAATATCCACGGGGCATCTACTGCATCCACAAGGGACACGTGAAGATCAGTAAAATGGGAGCTGACGGACGTGAGCACATCATAAGCTTTGCCGGCACCGGCAACATCGTTGGATATGGTACACTGCTTGCCGCAGAGAAGTACAACGTTAGCTGCGTAGCCGTGCAGGACTCGTCCATTTGCCTTATTCCATCCGAGATATTCTTCCGTAACGTACGCGAAAACCCGGCGATGGCTCTTCATGTAATGCACGATATCTCGCTCGAGCTGCGTGCGACAAATCAACGTATTGTCGAGCTGACGCATAAGCCGATTCGCGAGCGTGTTGCCGAGGCGCTGCTTATCATCAAGGAGGCATTTGGGCTCGATGCTGATGGCATGACGCTGCGCAGCCCCCTTACTCGCGAGGAGATAGCTTCTATCGTAGGCACCGCTCCAGAAAGCGTGATACGCACGCTATCAGAGTTCAAGTCGGAAAATCTCATTGCGACAAATGGACGTACGATACAACTCGTAAACATGCGTGCATTAGTCCATATTGCTAACATTCGTGATTAAACTATCGTTTATCATCTGCGAGCCTGACATTTGTCAGTATGCTACCTAACAAGAATCAGTGCACTTCCTGATATGAGTCATAGAATCAGCTTACGTACGATGCGAAATTGCTTGCGTTGATGTGAGCACTTCAGCGTACGTGTCAAGGCTCACATCTTCATGGTCAGCTTCCAGCGCGGCTGCTAGCGTCGCCCACTGGATTCGACCATTGGTTCAAGCAAACATGGATTCACCAACATTGCACGAAAGGATCTGCCCAAATGCGTACTATCCCCACCCCACCGGTTGAGCCGGTGATGCTGCCCCCTATGGAACAACAAACCTCACGTACGGCCATGCTCCGCGAGATGCGCTACACCGGCGTGCTGAAGCACGTGGCGGAAGACCTTGCAAAGATGGAGTCTGCCCTTCCTCCCGAACATCGAATGACCGCCAAAAGGCTGCAACGGGAGGTTGGAGAGGTTCTGGAAGCAGATGGTCTGGCGCACGTCGAACACATCATGGACTCAATGCATGACGGGTATCTTCGGCGACTTGCCCAGGACTTCCCAACGCTTACGCCAACTGAACTTCGAATGGCCGCATTCCTGCGCCTACCAATGCCATCAAAGGAGATCGCATCGCTATTCTCCTGCTCCGTGCGCAGCGTGGAGAAGCATCGCGAGCGCATGAGAAAGAAGTTTCATCTTGCTCCGCACGAAAGCCTCACAATGTTCCTCGCCTCGCGCGTGTGAACCACTCAGCCCCTTAGCCGTCAACGGAATCTTTGTAGATTCGTCCTGCCCGACAGCGGTTTCATGCTGCGGGCAGGATTTCTTTTTTACGACGAGAACTACTATGCCAGCACCAACGAAACGCCCAGCAACCAAGGCCACGAGCAATGTACGGTGGTCGAGCCCATGGACACCGACGAATTTCATGATGCTCGGCGTCGGCGTAGCCACCATCGTTGTCGGCTTTCTCCTGCTGGCAACTGGCATCGGACAGTGGGATAACCCGCTGGCCGTTGATGTAGCACCGGTCGTTCTGGTCGTGGGCTACTGCGTCATTATTCCCGTTGCGATTATTCGATACGGTGCGCGTTCCGGACAGGAAGACCAATGAGCGGTGATAGTAGCCCGAGCGCAAAGCTTCTGCTCGAATGTGTCGAGCACGTCTCTACTCCTGTCTATGTGTATCAGGCCGATGTCATTGAACAACAGCTCCAAAGACTGAAGGACGCCTTTGCAGGTGCGGATCTGCGAGTGATGTATGCCTGCAAGGCACTCTCGACAGGTGCCATTCTACGACTGATGAATGAGCTTGGAACGGGGCTAGATACCGTTTCGATTCAGGAAGTCGAGCTCGGTCTACGAGCGGGATTCGATCCGTCACGTATCCTGTATACTCCGAGCATGGTTTCGTTCGACGAACTAAGTGCCGTAGCCAAAATCGGAGCGCAGATCAACATCGATACCATCAGCGTTCTTGAGCAGTTTGGTAGCGTATTCGGTGGAACAATTCCGGTTTGCATTCGGATCAACCCGCATATCATGGCTGGCGGGAATGAGCGTATCAGCACGGGGCACATCGATTCAAAGTTCGGGATCTCGATCCATCAGATGCGGCACGTTGAACGCATCGTCACCTCGCATGGTATGCTTATCAATGGTCTTCACATGCATACCGGGAGCGACATCCTCGATGCCGATGTCTTCCTTCAGGGGGCTGAACTGCTGTTTGATGTTGCTGAATCGTTCCCGGACCTCACGTTTGTGGACTTTGGAAGCGGATTCAAAGTCCCGTACAAGCCCGACGATATCTCGACAGACATTGAAGAACTCGGAGCAAAACTCTGTCAGCGGCTAAAGCTTTTCAATGAGAAGCGCGCCTCGCCAGTTGCCCTCTGGATCGAACCCGGGAAGTTCCTGGTCAGCCAAGCCGGCACGTTCCTTACACGCGTCAACGTTGTCAAGCAGACAACATCGACCGTCTTTGCTGGTGTCGACTCGGGCTTTAACCACCTGATCCGCCCCATGCTCTACAACAGCTACCATCACATCACGAACATCTCCAACCCAACGGGCACGCCTCGCGTTTACTCCGTGGTCGGATATATCTGCGAAACCGACACGTTTGCATGGGACCGAAAGATCGCTGAGATCCATCAGGGTGATGTGCTTGCATTCTCAAACGCCGGAGCATACGGGTTTACGATGGCAAGCAACTACAACGGCCGACTGCGACCCGCAGAGGTTCTCATTCGCCACGGACGTATTGTCCCGATTCGACGTCGGGAGACGATCGATGACCTGGTGAGGACCGAGCTCGATGGAGAATGAACGCCCTTTAGAACGTCACACTCAGACCCACATTCCAGGAAGTGACGTTCAGCGGCGCCACCGTGTCAAACGGCCAGTTCATCTTTTCGCGGCGCAGTTCCTTGAACCCATAGGCGATTGCATTGCGAAGAATGAAGTTCATGACCGGGAGCGATGACGGCGATGAACTTCCGAAAGACTTGATCATCGCAGAAGCAATGCCGTCGGCCACGTCCTCGATAAGTTCACTGCCCGCCCAGTACCAGAACATGTGGCGTGGGAGCACCTGCGTCCACATGTAGTTGGCGCGAAGACTCAGCGTCGAACCCATCTTCCACTCGATCGTTGGGGCCATCGTTGAACCGAATCGGACCCCGCCGGTGAAGTCACGCAGCCGTTGCCACTGATCTGGGCCAAGACTTTCGGCATACGTCTGCGGGCTGACTGAGGTCCATGTCGACTGATCGGTTACAAGCAGGCGTATCGATGAGTTCTCGCCAAGAGCATAGCCGTATCCTGATTCATCAACAGAGCCGAAGCTGATCAGATTTGTAGACGTGTGCATGGCAAGGGGCACATTGTCGAACGATGAATCGATGGTTGCCATAGATCCGCTCTGTCCGAAGTGCAGAAAGATCCCGTTGTTCTTAACCTTGATAATGTCCTTATCGGTAACCAGACGTCGCCACTGCTCCATCCCTACCGAAGCCCCATACAGAGTCACACCATGGGTCTCACCGGTCAGGCCGGCTCTTGAGAACATGGCCTGGCCATACGAAGCCATGATGCGGGGCTTGCGCACTGATGCCATCGAGCGGCGACGCTCGCGTCGTGCCTTCTTTTTGTCTTGATCCTTGTCGTCGCCATCTTCGAGATCAAAGTCAGAAAGCATTTCGTCAATCACCTCATTGACGACGTCGTTCGAATCCTTATCGGCATCCTGGGCCGAAAGGCTGACCGGCAATGAGAGGATTGTAAGGATGAGGAGGGAAGTGAACACAGGTGATTTCACGATGAAGGTCTCCTGATGGTTACAGTGAATGTTCGTTGCGTACGCCTACTCGCCTTGGACCTCGCCACCGGAAGGTTTGTTTCGACGGCTGCGCATTTTCCTCTCCGTTGGCTTTGCCTCATCGAGATTCTCACGGTAAATGAACGCGTCAGAAACATAGGCCTTTGACCTACGCACCTCTCGCTCCTTGCGGCGCGAGGGCGGCGTTCCAAAACCGGAACTGCCACTCTGA
>DNLG01000038.1:35322-35531 GCA_003488525.1 Bacteroidota bacterium
CCACTCTGACCGCGTCCACCCTGTCCACGCCCCTTGCCCTGACCCGGACCACCACGACCACGTGGCGCCGCGCCTCCCCTGCCACGTCCACCACCACCAGATCGTCCGCGAAGTGCCGGTGACTCATTGGAAAGGGGCTGGCGTTCATCACCAGGGAAGGGACGGCTAAAGCCCCCTTCTCCACCGGATTGACGGGGTCTGCCTCCACG
>DNLG01000114.1:0-1495 GCA_003488525.1 Bacteroidota bacterium
CGTAATTCCGTAATTCCGTAATTCTCTTCTCACGGCATCATCGACATTTCTTCAAGGGCGGCGATTGCCTGGTCCTTGGAAGGGGGCTTGCCGTGCCATTCGAACTTGTCGTTCATGAATGAAACGCCGTGGCCCATGTACGTTCTCGCGATGATCGCTGTTGGCTTACCGGTCTTATTGCGCTGGTTCTCAAGAAACCGGTCAAAGCCGCGCATAAGGTCGGCGTAGTCGTGACCGTCAACGACAATGGTGTCGAAGCCAAAGGATTCGCACTTGGCGTCGATCGGATAGACGTTCATCACATCAGGCACGCGGCCGTCAATCTGACAATCGTTATTGTCGATCAGCCAGCAGAAGTTGTCGAGTCCGAAATGCGAAGCGGCCATTGCTGCTTCCCAGACCGATCCTTCCTGCAACTCGCCGTCGCCGGTAAGCGAGAACACACGGCGGTCGTTCTTGTCGACCAGCTTGTCACTCATAGCCATGCCGACGGCGATGGAGATACCCTGACCAAGCGAACCGGACGAGGTTTCTACGCCGGGAAGGTGCATGTCGCGTCCCGGATGGCCCTGCAGGCGGGTGTTGTACTTGCGCAACGTCTCCTGCTCCTGCTTCGGGTAGCAGCCGGCATTTGCCAGGGCGGCATACATGACCGGCGCCATGTGTCCAGCCGAGAGCACAAATCGATCGTGCGTCGTGTCATCCATGGTGGCTGGATCGTACCGCATGTACCCACCAAAGTAGAGAACGGCGAAAATATCGGCCGATCCGAGTGGGCCGCCGCTATGGCCCGAGCCGGCACGCACGAGCATGCGAACGATATCACGACGAATCTCATTGGCGATCGGTGCAAAATCCTCCGCAGACCGACGTTCGTTCGTAAACGTGGTGGTATTGAAGTCCAGAGAGGCCTTGGTTTCCTGTGTCATGGAAATGCAGGGATTGAGGGTTCAAAAAAATGCCATCGAAAGTACGGAAACTATGGCATGTAGATTGCAATGGGGACGGCATACGCCCGTTCTTCGGGCGGTAGAAAACGTCACTGCATTGCTATCACGTTGTGAAGGAATCGATTATGAACCGCTCTACTTCTCTGGCGGCTGTCGTGCTGCTGTTGATTGCGATCTGCCGTTTGCCTGTTTATTCCCAGAAAGGCGTCGAGATCATCCAGGCAGATGCTGCCGGAACCGAATTCTGGATCGCTATCCCACCGAACGAGATTCTCCCGTTCCCTGTCGAGGGACTGCAGATCTATGTTGCTTCGGCGTACGATGCGAACGTTGAGCTCTATGACTTCTACTCGGAACGATCGGTACGTTTCAAACTGAAACCCTTCGAGATCAAGACCCTGAGCGACCGCAAGGAACTCAATTGGTCCATGGAGATCCGAGATTATGAGATGCCCGTTAAGAGAGCTCTTCGTCTTACGTCGGATCAGCCGATCAACGTCAACGTCATCAATTCGAAAGTCACCACAAGTGATGGTTACCTTGCC
>DNLG01000114.1:1829-3047 GCA_003488525.1 Bacteroidota bacterium
ATCACCATGTACCTTGACGAGGGCGAAGTGTACATGGTCCACGGTGACGGACTGACGCGTGGCGCGTTCGATTTGACCGGCTCGTTGATCACCTCCGACAAGCCGATCGGCGTGATCGGCTTTCACATGCGCACAACGATGCCGAACCTCCTGATCAACGGCAATGGTCGCAATCACCTTTGTGAGATGCTACCACCGACCAATCGCTGGGGCCGCCGATACTCGACGCTGGAGTTCAATCGAACTCGCAGAGGTGCAGGTCGTGGAGACGTTTTCCGCGTGATCGCAAAAGACGCTAGCACACGCTGGACCTGCAAGTTCTACGACAAGATCACCGGGAAGCTACTCGGTCAGCGCGGAGGCCTGATCACCACCGCCGGCGGTTTCGCCGACGAGCAACAGGCATCAGAGCCGACGGCGATCGTCGAAGGGTTTTCCGTTTGGGAAGCCGACAAACCCTTTCTGCTCATGCAGTACTCGTGCTCGTCGTCGTGGGATGGGGATCAGATTCTCGATCCGTTCATGATCTGCGTAACACCGCGCGAAAACTATATCTGGGAGACCACCTTTCAGACACCTACGATGGCCCAGTTCACGGTTCACAACCTGAATCTTATCGTTAATGTCGACACCACCGACCCAACCTCGATCGAGGATAATCTCAAGTCGCTTGAGATCGATGGTGTACCCGTCTGGAACCATCCGCAGGCGGTCAAGCCCCTTCTTCTGCAGTCGAAGATGCCAAATGGGGAGTACCATGCGGTGATACAATTCGGTGCGGAAGCGCGTTCACACACTATCTCAAGCAACGGTCTGGTTCGTTTCGGCGGCTATCTGTACGGGTTCGGTACGGTCGATGCCTTCGGCTGGCCCGTCTCGTCGGCACTGCGAACCAACAGTCCTCGAGACACCAACCGCCCCGTCATCAGCGGCACCTCCGACAACGGCGATTACATCCTCGAGGCGACGGAACTGCGCAACAGCCCCGATCCGCCGTCCAAGGCACCAGCCGATGCACATCAAGTGGAAAAGGGCATTTTCAAGATCGACTCCGTGCGCGGCAAGGGCAACTTCAACTATCGCTTGGTGTCGCGCAGCGGGCAGCAGTCCTTTCCCGAAAATCTCGCTCCCAAAAGGTATGCCTATCGCTGGGAGGTGATCGACAAGTCCAAGGATGCTCGGATGGTCTACTATGTTGTTGACCATGCCGGCAACATG
>DNLG01000114.1:3262-6066 GCA_003488525.1 Bacteroidota bacterium
GACGGCAACAGGTTGCTCGTCAGCGGCCGGCAGGTCGTGATCAATCCCAGCCAATTCCCGATCAATGGGCTGCTGACCGTCTACGACCTGCAGGGTCAGGTAGCAGCCACGTCCGACCTTGCGCGCACCACCTCATACCCAGTCTCCATCGGCCCCCTTGCTCCGGGCGTCTATGTCGCGTGCTACAATTCCGGGACCACCAGGTGCAGCACCAGCTTCGTGATAGCACCCTGACGGGAAGTTGGCACGGGGGCGGATTTCGGGGAAAATCTGAGTCCATTTTCGGAACCCGAGAGCCAACTTTTTGTTTATTATGGTGATTGCCGACACAAGTAGGTTTTCTTTCGACTGAAAGGCGCTTAAAAAATCAGGCGCGTGACGGTCGGAGGAACGCTGCTACATCGGTACCAACGTGGACATTTTTTCCGTTTGGAGGCTTCATGTTCAAGCGCTTCACCATGCGTTCCGTGTTCGTTCTGTTTGTTCTACTGGGCTCGACGCTGCATCTGACAGCTCAGCGCAGCAAAGCACCCTCTGTCGACAAGCTGCTCAGTAGTGGCGGCCAGGGCACAGAGTTCTGGGTTGCCATCCCGCCGAATGAGATCCTGCCTTTCCCTGTCGAGGGACTCGAGATCTATGTGGCCTCGGCATTCGACGCGAACGTCGAGCTGTTCGACTTCGCAGGCGACCGATCAACACGTTTCAAGTTGAAGCCATACGAGGTCAAGACGCTCAGCGACCGCAAGGAGCTCAACTGGTCGATGGAGATCCGCGACGCGGAAATGCCTGTTCGTAAGGCTCTTCGACTGACATCAGACAAGCCCATCTCCGTCTATGTGATCAATTCCAAGGTAACGACCACCGATGGCTACATGGCCATCCCAACCAACGGCTGGGGACAGGATTATATCTCCGTCAGCTACTGGGACTTCCGCGAAGTCAAACCGTGGCCGGGGGGCTTCATGATCATTGCAAAGGAGCCCACAACTGTGGACATCCTCCTTCGTGGTCAGGGCAAGAATGATGCGACTACCTCGAACGGCCGTAGGATCGGCGAACGCATCTCGGTGTTTCTCGATGAAGGCGAAGTCTACATGGTGCACGGTGATGGCCAGACACGTGCGGCATTCGACCTTTCCGGCTCGCTCATTCGTGCGGACAAGCCCGTTGGCTTCATCAGCTTTCACATGCGCACGACCATGCCGAACCTGCTCATTAACGGTAACGGCCGAAACCACCTTTGTGAAATGCTCCCCCCCATTACGGCCTGGGGCAAGCGCTATTCGACGGTCGAGCTCAAGCGTGCACGGCGACTGGACGGTCGCGGTGACGTCTTCAAGGTGGTTGCTAAGGATGATCAAACGCGATGGACAATGAAGTACTACGACAAGACCAACGGCAAGCTCCTCGGGCAGAACGGTGGCCTGCTTGCGAAGGCCGGCGATTTCGCTGATATCACCCAGGCGACCCAACCCACGGCTATCACGGAGGGCTTCTCGGTTTGGGAAGCGAACAAGCCGATCTTCGTGATGCAGTACTCATGCTCGTCAAGCTGGGATGGTGACCAGATCCTTGACCCGTTCATGTTCAACGTGACTCCGGAAGAGCAGTTCATCACGAGCACGATCTTCCAGTCGCCTACGATGGCGCAATTCACAAAGCACTACCTGAATCTGATCGTCAAGACCGACACCTCGGATAAGAAGAAGATGGAGGAGAACCTCAAGTCACTCGAGATCGACGGCATCCCTGTTTGGAGTGACCCGCGTGCTGAGAAACCTTCGCTGCTCTTTACACGGATGCCGAACGGACTCTTCTGGGCATCGATCGAGTTCGGCACGGACGCACGCGCCCACCGTATTTCCGGCAACGGCCTGGTCAGCTTTGGAGGGTACATCTACGGCTTCGGAGCTGTTGATGCCTACGGTTGGCCTGCTGCCGCTGGTTTCCGGCCTACGACGTCGGTGGACACGCTTGCTCCGGTCATCAAGGGCGACTCCCTCTGCGGCGACTACAAGTTTGAGGCCACTGAGCTTCGTAACATACCGGACCCGCCGCGTGAGGTTCCTGTCGATACGGATCAGGTTGAGACGGGCATCGCCCTGATCGATACCGTTCCAGGGCAGAACAGCTACAACTATCGCCTCGAATTGATCACTGATCAAATTTTCCCGCAGGCCCCTTCCTTCAAGCGGTTCAAGTATGAATGGCAGGTCATCGACAAGAGCAAGGATGCCCGGGCGATCTATTATGTGCGTGATTTCGCTGATAACGTTACCCTTGACACGTGCTACTACTTCGCTGACAAACTTGTCATCACTCCAGACCCACTGCTGTTTGGTAAGATTCGGCTCGGTAGCAAGAAGACGCTGCCACTTACCATCAAAAACAACTCCGACGTAGAAGTAACGCTAACGGCGTCGAAAATGCTCGCCGGAACCTACTTTAAGATTGCTTCAGGTCAGATCCCCGATGGCAAGGAAGTGAAGATCCCTGGTCGCGGAAGCTACACGATCGACATCGAATACTCCGGTACTCGTGAGACGTCGGACGTCACCAAGGACTGGGACAAGGACACCATTCAGATCAATACCAGCTGCGGACTCTTCAAGCATGGAATGACTGGCGTGGCCGCCATCCCGCGCATTAAGGTCCGTGACTTTGACGCGGGCACACGTGGCCTGAATGAGAAGTTCTGTGGTCCGCTGCTGATCGAGAATCCGGGTTCCGACACACTGGTCATCACGGCAATCACCGGTTACGACAACTCAGCGTTTTCTCTCTCTGCCGGATACACCCCCGCT
>DNLG01000114.1:6393-6568 GCA_003488525.1 Bacteroidota bacterium
CTATGACTGGCTGCTTCGCCGCGTCGGTACGCGTCATCCGTGGATCGTCAAGGTCTATAACACAGGCAATCAGGAGATCATCCTGAACGACGTCAACTTCGCAACCGGTGGCAAGTTCTTCCCGGCCGGATCCGACGAGAGCAACTTTGTCTTCAAGATCGGCAACCTCATCAAG
>DNLG01000166.1:0-3378 GCA_003488525.1 Bacteroidota bacterium
CGGTTCCCCGAGAGAGGGTGTCGCGTACATTTTCAACGTGACTTACTTGACGATCGTCAGCGTCTGCGGCTCGCTTGTGAACGGTCCGGACAGAACTTGGAAGTAGTAGGTCCCGGCTGGCAGCATGTTTGCGTCAACCGTAAGGTCATACGTTCCAACCTCGAGCTTCTGATCTACAAGAGTTGCAACCTTCTCGCCCATCGCGTTGAAGAGATCAACGCGTGTTGGAGCTGCGATACCTACACCGTACGTAATCACACCAGTGCTTACGACCGGATTTGGACGGACCGGAGCTACCGAGAAGCGAGTGCCGCTGACACCAACAAGGCGCTTCACGTTGGCGCATGGGAGCGTCAGTGTGATCTTGCCAGGGATGTCACGGAAGAGCACGTAGCGCTCGTCGTTGCCAGAGCGATCATGATCATTCCAGTACGTGTACACGCTGATCGGTGTCGAGAACGTGCCCTGCTTGGACTGATTCAGGAAGACATCAAACTTGACCTTGAAGGCAGGCACATCGATGTTGCGCAGTGGCGACTTCGTGGCGCGCTGATCGGCAAGATCGATTTCGATCGAGTTGAAGTCATCACTTGGCTTACCGAAAGGAACCGGATCGTTAACAACTGTCCAGCCTTCCATCTGTGTTCCGGCCAGAATGATGTCTGCCTTGCCCGAGCGAGGCTTAACAATACGCGGATCGTACGAGAGACGAACGCGGAGTTCTGTCAGGTCAGCCTTGTCAAGCGACTCTGGATCTGCCTTGAGCTCAACGGCAACGTCAACCGAACCACCCGGCGCAGCCTGATAGCCTTCACCGATCATGTTTGTTGTTTCAAGGTACAGACCATTTCCGGAGACCGGTGCTTCCTTCTCGATCTTCGTCAGCTCGTCTGTGATCTTCAGAGTTCCCTTGAACTCATCGTTGCGGCTGATGAGGCTCTGAGCAGCAGCCTTCGGAGTAGCAATGTCACGCTGACCATTTGCCATGAGTGTAACACGATCAGGTGAGAAGCGTACTTCAATGACGCCAGTTTCACCCGGAGCAACATCGATGTAGTAAGCGCCTGTTGCCTTGTTCGGAAGAACAGTAAAGCGAGCAGCATCGGCACCTTCGACCATGTCCGCAAACTGGAATCGACGTGTCACGTTCTCGTCGTGCTTGACGGTGACATTGATGATGGCATCCTTGTGGACGTACTGATTGACGCTTCCACCCGTTGGATAGAAGTCACCACCCTGTACTTGTGCCTTGATCGTATACTGTGGCTGATAAGGGGCCTGACCGTTGGTACCAACATTCGTCTCGATGACGAACGGTGTTGAGTACGTACCGGAAAGCTTTGGATCGAAGCGCACTTGAAGGTCCGTTGGAACCTCACCTGGCTTGATCATCCATGGGCTTTGCGGCGTTGGAGCATTGAGCAGTTCGAACGGAGAGTTCGGGTCCAGCAGACGGATACCCGTGACGATCACGTTCGACGTGCCCGACGTGTTGCCCGTTGTTGGGTTAGACTCGTCATCCTTGCTGATGTTCGCGATCTGAATGTTCTTCACGATCGCTGCTTCGCCACGGTTAAACTGACCGAAGTCCAGATCGGCACCCTTCACGTGTGGCTGCCATGCGGTAGCTACGAGCTCAGCAGAGACTTCCTTCTGCTCCGAAGAGTTGGTTGGGAAGACGAGCTCGGCCTTGTAGTTGTTGCGCTCGGCACCGCGACCAGGCAGTTCGTTTGGAACGAATGCCACGGTGATCGTACGGGACTGACCGTCACCCTTGCCAACAAGCTGAATTGGGAATGAGCCAGCCGTGCCGTTATCAACGATTCGGAAGGCAGCAGCATCTGTTCCACGGATGACAGGAGCGTTGAACGAAATCGGTTGGTCACCAAAGTTCGAGAACGTGACTGTCTTGCGATACTCATTGATGCTCAGTCCACGCTGAATGTTGTCGATCACACGCTCGTTCCATGGCTCAGTTACGACTGCGAGATTGAACGTTACGCCCGAAC
This sequence comes from Bacteroidota bacterium, assembly GCA_003488525.1. GTDB lineage: Bacteria > Bacteroidota > Ignavibacteria > Kapaibacteriales > Kapaibacteriaceae > UBA10438. The sequence goes on from DNLG01000166.1 coordinate 2,010, forward strand.
CTGTCAGCACAGCGAGCGAATCCACTTCCGTTGCGTTCGAGTAGAACGGCACCGAAACGGTGTGAGGCACATTCGCTTCGCCCTTTGGCGAGTATGACACGAAGAACTCATACTTGCCATTGCCAGGAATCGTCATCGGGAATGCAGAGGCCAGCGGCTTGCCGTCAAGCGTCGTTGGTTCAAAGAATTTGCCCGTTCCATCAAGCAGACTTTCCTGGAAGCCCGTAACAATGAGCTCAACGCGGCTACCATTGATGATCTCAACCTTACGGCGAATGCCAGGTGAGCTCGCAGGGACCTGACCCCAATTTGCATCACCGACAAAGATCTGTGGCTGTTCGCCACGTACACGGACTTCTGTCGTCTTCTGCGTGTAACAATCAAGTTCAACCAGCACTGTGTCGAGCACAAGTGGAGCTGTTTGAATCGTTGCCGTGATCGAGATATCGCGGGACTGGCTAGGGCCAAGTACGAAGCCGCCCGGAGGAGCGATCTTAAAGACCTGCGCGGCTGAGCGAACAAAGATCTTCTTGACGTTGACCGGACGATCCTTGCTGAGGTTCGTGATCGTCATCGTCTTCGTCTCTGGCGTGTTAAAGGCAATTGTACCAAAATCGATCTTTGCTGGGGTCCAGCTGATCTTGTCCGCCGTGTACTGGTAGGTCTTCTCGACGAACTTGCCCGAACGCGTTACGACACGCACAACGGCCATAGCATCCTTCGTCTTGTCTTCGACGATAAGCTTGAACTTGACGATGGTGTCACCACCGACGAAGTCAGGATCAACTTCAAGACGGTAGTTCGAGAGTTCCTCGGGATAGACGGCAAAGATCGAGCCGCACTTACCACCAAGTTGGATGATCTGGCCTTCTGCGTCGATGTCGCCGCAGATCGGTGTGTCCTTTACGTACAGCGAATCATCGCATGGGATCGATACATCCACAGAGATCGGCGTGCCGTATGCACGACCCATCTGCATACCGTCGAGTGATCCGTACGTCCAAGCCATCCAACGAACGTTCGGCTCATTGGATTCGAGATAGTGATCACCAACCGATACGCTCACGCGGATAGCCGAGTATGGCGTACCCTGGATCTTGAACGATGCTCCACCAACAGATGAGCCGAGGTTCTTGCCGTCGAACTTGATCTTGTTGATCTCGTCCGTCTTGTAGACAATGTTCATGAAGTTGTCCATCCCCTCGGGAGCCGAGAAGACACCATAGTTCGTCCAGCGGTCAACCGATGGAACGTATTCCATCATCGGCATGCCAGCTTCAACCGTTGGATGTCCCTGCGTGTTGTCACCACCATCCTTGCCAAAGGCAGGAGGAAGAACCTTCGCATACGACTTTCCATACTGCGTAGC
>DNLG01000166.1:3621-6268 GCA_003488525.1 Bacteroidota bacterium
GCGATGAAGCGAACCACATCACCACGGTCGTCTTCGATACCGATCTCGGCGCCTGTCGTTCCAACCGGGTTGGCACGAACCGACGTATACATCGTTGGGATCGTCACGAACTCTGTACCGGCCATTTCGACTGGAAGCTGAGCATCGTGCACGTTGTTGCGAACAAAGTGCGCTTCGGCGGCGAACATACCGGTCGGAGGAAGCACGTCTGGGTAACGAAGGATCGCAACCTTGGTGTGCCCTGAAACGACGGCAAATGGCTTGGTGGAACGAATGAATGTGCCCGACATGTCTGTCGACCACTCCTTGTTCATGTTCTCGTCGATCTTTCCGCGGATCAGGAACGTTTCGCCTTTTTCAAGGGTCACCGTTGCCGTCTGGCCCTTGCGAACTGGCGGTGTTTCCATGCCCCCTTCGGTGTCCCAAGTTGGCGTGTAGGAGATAACCGTGTTGTCGCGTGCGGCGATAACAAGAATCTGTGACGGACGATACTTGTATCCGGAATTGTTGCCGTAGCGATCCTGATACATGTTTGCGGTGTAATACGCACGACCCCACGCTTCAACAGGAAGGTGACGAGCAAGCTCACCATTTCCCATCCATGCCTGGAACGTCGAAACAGAAACAGGCTTGTTGGCTTCAACCACAATGCCATATCCCGTCTTTGTCTCCGATGCGGTAGGCATATAGCTTTCCGTAATCGGAATCTTCAGGACCTTGTTCGCCTCTACCGTGTATTCACGGTCGAGACGTGCATTGTCGTTAATCAGAGCCGGGGTGCGGACACGCACCTTGGTGCGCTGCTTGGCCGAGATGAACAACTGCATAGCTGGCTTCAAAGCCTTTTCCGACGTACTGGCCCAGACCTGCGGGAAGCCGACAACGTAGTTGCGGCCTTCGGTCAGAACCATAGTTCCCCGACGCTCAGACGATTTGACGTCTGATGCTGTTACGGAGGTAAATCCCGCCAGCGTGAGCACGACGCTCGCAAGAATACCGCAGAACAGTTTGGAAAGAAGTCGCATGGACTTTCTCCTAAAAATGAAATGGGATAGTGATTAGACTTTCAACTTGATGACACGATATTGCTATGGGCAATTCGTGCCAGGACCCGGATAAAATAACCGAAAATCGGTTACTTCCAACTTGCATTTGTCGAAGAGAAATCAACAGGAATACTGTTGACATCTACCGCGACAACCTGAATAACAGCGCCGGACAAGATTGGTTACATCCAAAACAGCGGAAAAGTTCATTTTCGAGCCAATCGGCGAATGAACTTATCCACATGAATTTCAAGTGGCATACAGACAATTACGAGCATCGCTCCGGCGATGAGATCGACAACATAGTGGTACCGTAGGTACACGGTGGCAAAAATGAGCCCCGTGCCCAATAGTAAAAACACGTAGCGGAGCCGGCTTCGGTTTTGAAAGGCCAGGATAATGTTCACCATGGTGAGCATCGTGTGGCCGCTGGGCATACAGTCGCGGTTGACAACGCTGGCAGGATCAGCAGTACCAACGATCACTCCCCCACCGATGTTCACGATGCTGCGCAGGGTCTCGGTGAACCAGATTCCTGGTAGCTCGGTGTTGGTCAAGGCAAAGTCATGAAGCGTAAAACGCGGTCCAACGGCAGGCAAGAGGAAATACAGCACGTACGAGATAAAGAACATAAACGCCATCATCCGCGCGAAGTGTATAACCTTTTCGGTTTCGCCGCGCATCCAAAGCTCTATGGCATGAGATACCGGCATGAAGTAGAAGAGGAAATAGCAGATCTGGAGGAACTCTGTGAGAAACGGATTAGCGAAATGCGAAAGCCAAACCGTGGGATCCTGCCCGAACAGCGCTCGATCAGCCGCGATCAGCACGTTGTCATACAGGTGGGGGTTAACGACCGGCACAAAGAGATGCGTTTGATCATACATCATGTAGATGATCGGAACCACATAGAAGTATCGGACAAACGTCACCGCCGCCGAACCTGTTAGGCGCACGAGTACGATGCTAGCGGCAATAAGAGTCATGATGAGGACGTTCGTCCAGACAACCGACACACTGCCTACGATGGAGTTATGACAGACAACTGCCATGATGGCATAGAGTGTCATCATGACGGCGGCGTAAACGTCGGCCGCGACGAAATCGCTCTTCAGAATACTCCAAGCGTCTCGAATACTCATTCGCGTCATCCGTTCGTACCCTCCGGTACTTGACGATTCATTTTCCCAACGTCTTGCCGGACCAAGCCCAAAAAGATCTCGCCCAGCAGTTGAGGTGGACACTCCTCGGCCCGCGTTCTGGCAAGGTCTACAGCGCCAATCACTGACGCTGATTTGAGGTCGAGGTTGTGTCGACGAGCCCAGTCGGCCAAGGCATTGGTCATCACTTTGCGACGTTGCGAGAACGCTGCGCGCACAAACTCCATGAAGTCCTCAACGGGCAGGTGCATTGGTGGTTCTGCCAGAAGTTCAAAGCGCACGACTGATGAGGTCACATCGGGGCGAGGAAAGAACGATCCGGGTTTGACGTGAAACATCAGCCGGGCGCGTGCATGCAGCCAGGTTGCTACCGAGAGTATCCCGTAATCTTTCGACCCCACGCCGGCCACACAACGCCGGGCCACCTCACGCTGCATCATG
>DNLG01000140.1 GCA_003488525.1 Bacteroidota bacterium
TCGCACATGTCTCGCCCCTACATGCGCGTTTTAACGGGCGAGACTGCGTCTCGCCCCTACATGTCTCGCCCCTACATATGCGCTTTAACGGGCGAGACAGCGTCTCGCCCCTACATGCACGTGCTCCTCACAAGCTCCAATCGAGTCCTGCTCGTGCCCACCGTGGTGGAACGGGAACCCAGCCGGCCTCGATATAGGTGGCGTTCGACAGATTTGTTGCTTCGATGGTGATCGTAAAGGGGCTGAGCTTCTTCTGGAGCCGCACGTCATGCACTACATGAATGGTTGGATCGGTGACGCGTTCGATAACACGCATGGTGTATGTGCCACGTATATCCAGCGGAAGCTGCCAGCGCGTTTCGAAAACGCCCTGGGTCCGAAGATTATCGGCGATGTAGCGGGTACGTGTTGTAGCTGACGATTCCAAGCTCTGGTAGACAAGGCCGATGCGTATGTGATGCAGGATCGAGTGACCCAGATTCCACGTGGCCGAGACATCGAGCCCCGTAACGTTGACTGTTGATATGTTCCCTGCGGTGCCTTTGCCGGCTGTGTCGATGGCATAGTCTATCATGTTGCGACCGTTGCGATGGAACAGCGCAGCAGAGATCGTTATTCTCTCGGCCGTATGCCGATAACCGAGTTCAGCTGTTCGGGCGGTTTCAAGCGTAAGAAGGGGATTGCCTGTTGTTGCAGGGTCGCGGTAGTAGAGGTCCGTATATGTCGGAATCCGTCCGTTCGTTTGAAGCGAAATGAACAGTATGTCAATTGATGCGGATGCAGAGTCGAGGCGATACGAGAGATCAAGTCCACCCGTCGGAAGTGGTGCTCGGTCGCTGAACGTCAGCAGGCCCCCTCCCAGAGTCAGCCGCAGCGGACCCCATGTTCGAACTGTCTCGACAATCCCGCTGCCACGCAGGCGTCGATGAGTGCCGAGGTTGGAGCTATTGATCCAATCGGAGCCGCCTTCGATCAGGACAGACGTCGTGCCGTATGATGAGTGATGCGTCAGTCCGATCTGCGCCAAGTATTGCTCTGTGCGATGGGTGTTTGTGTAAAAGGCCGGATCGCGTCGTTTAAGTCGAAACTCGTCGTCGTTCAACCGCGTCAGGCCACGCACAAGCAGGTCGACATCGGAAGCAATCTTGCTCTCGAGAGTAGCCCCGGCGATGAAGGTTGTAACATGCTCCCATTGCTCAGGAAAGCGCGGAGTATAGAATCCATTGGCGCCGAAGGCTTTGTTGGTGGCACCAACGATGAGTTGTGCCTTCGCACTCTCGAGCTCAGTGGATGCTACATAAAGGACCGATTGCATTTCGACGTCTGAAGACGGTATCCATCCGCTATGTCGCATTGCCTGAGCGCTCAGCCGATGGACGATGCTCCCCGTGGCGGCGGAAGCCGAGAGTTGACCTTCCTGATACGAGGCATCACCACCCATCAACCCGACACCAATTGTCGGAGATGCTCCGGGTTGCTTTAGGATGATGTTCACGGCACCATCCATCGCCCCCGCGCCAAAAGCGCGTGCCGCGCCCCCTTTGATCACTTCTATGCGCTCGATATCCGACGGTAGAAGTGGAATGCTGAATGTGTTGTGTCCTGTCTGCACGTCATTCAGACGCATTCCCTCGATCATGATCGCGGCCTGCTCAAAGGTTCCCCCGCGAATGGTAACGTCTGACTGAACGCCGAGCGGGCCCCTTCGCCGCAGATCGACGCCTTGAACATAGGCCAGGGCGTCACTGACGGCACGAACCGGTAGTGCTTTGATGTCGGACGCATCGATCACAGCAACACTGAAGGGGGCCAGCGCAGGTTTCAGCTTAGTGAGGCCAGCGGTAACTGTCACAGGGGGAAGGTCCATGATGCTCGAAGAAACCTCTGTGACACCGCGAAGGGTTGTATCCTGATGCGGCGACCGAGCTGATACGGTAACTGAAGGCTGTAACGTCAGCAAGAACGTTAGCAAGAACGTCAGACAGTGTGTTTTGATCATTTCGGAAGTGTGGCCCGGACAATAGCGACCGATGTCGGAATGTGGAGTGATGGAGCGCCCCTGCACGTTTAGGTTGCGAAGATCGACAAGATTGAGTTTATCAGTAACCACAGGGTTGATGTGATCTTTCGAATAGCTTCCGCAGCGAGGTAAGTCCTGATGAGATGCCGCACCCCATTCTTTGCGAACTTTGCTGCATGGGGAAAACAGCACGCGATCGCACGAAGCAGAGCTCGGGTGTGGCCGGACTCTACGCCAGCCCACTGGCCTATGTCTTTCTCGTTCTTGCCTCGGCGCTGATCTTCGGACGTTCGACTGGCTTTACCATCGATAAGTTCGACGAGGAATCGATCCTCGGACCAAATCTTGCATACCTGACAACGACGGCTACCGTTGCCGACGTTGTGCAGCGTGACGCGTTCTTCCGTAAGCCGGGACAGAACTTCTTTCGACCCGTGCAGAATCTCTCCTACTACATCGATGCTCGAATTGGTCGAGGCAAGCCCTCTGTCTTCTTCATCACGAACATTCTTCTGCACGCCATTGCCTCGTGCCTGCTGTTCCGGCTGCTCTCGGAGCTGGCCGGACGCAGTGCGATGACTTTTCTGGCGGCAATGTTCTTTGCCGTCAACCCTCTGTTTGTCCACGCCATCTGCTGGGTGCCTGGACGGGGTGATCTTCTGCTGGCGGTGTTTGCGCTACTTGCCGTGCTGACGGCACGTCGATTTGTGCAGACCGGCACGACCGCGTCACTCATTGGAGTTTTCTCCTCGGTTCTGTTTGCCGTTCTTTCCAAAGAATCGGGTGCGATCCTTGTTGCCGTTCTACCGGGCTTTCTCGTTCTGACGCAGGGGCGCGATCGAGAAGTGATGAAGCGCATCGGCGGCGTGGCGGCATTTTCCGCAATTGCCGCAGCAGTGCTCATTGTGCTGATGCGCATGGTGTTGACCAACCCGCCGGAGTGGAATAGTTTCAATGCCCTGAACCTCTTCGGTAATCTGCGGGTCTTCCCGGAGGTCGTCGCAAAGCTGTTTCTGCCGATGCTACTGCAGCCGCTGTCCGGATACACGATGACGGCAACGGTCCTTGGGTGTGGTCTTCTTGTCGTGCTCATTGCCGCACAGTTCCGACTCGATACGGAACGCCTGAAGCTCGCTGCTGTCGGCCTGGCATGGTATGTCCTGTTTATGCTTCCGGGCGCCATGTACAATCATCGATTCGGTTCGGCGGCATATGACTACCTCGAACATCGAGGATATGCTTCATCCCTTGGACTTTTCATTTTGCTTGTGGGCCTGTTCGAGGTGCTGCGCCGATATCTCCCGAGCCGTGTGCTCGTGGGTCTGGCATCAGTATCCATCGTCGGTTATGCCGTGATGGCCAACATGCATGCCGGAGACTACCGAGATGCACTGAGCTTCTACAATGCAGCCGTCGAGTCGAATCCGAATTCCAGCATGGCCTGGTTTAACCGTGGACAGACAAAGCAGGCAGCGAACGACGTGAACGCTGCGGTAGCTGACTACAAGGAGGCGATAACCCGTCATCCGGAGTTTGTTGCCCCCTACATCATTTACGGAAAGACGCTTATTGATCTTGGGCAGCTTGACTCGGCGTTGGCTCTGCTTCGCAGGGGACAGAGCATCGACGCTTCAATACCGATGAGCGCATTGCTGATCGGGAACATCTATGCCGGCATGGATAGGTACGATAGCGCTGCAAGCTGGTATGCACGCGAGGTCAGCCGATTCCCCGACAACTACGATGCAGCGATCAACCTTGGGGTCGCGCAGGCGCGCATCGGACAGTGGACGTCTGCCGTGGAGGCCTTCACGCGCGCGATTGGCATTAATGCGCAAAACGCACAAGGGTACTACTACCGCGGTCTGGCCTTCAAGGAAACCGGGCAGATGTCGGGTGCCTGCTCAGACTGGAATCGCGCTGCGTCCATGGGAGACGCCCGGGCCCGGCAATCTGTCGAGCAGTTTTGCCGCTAGGTGTCTGACACCGACGCAGGAGAGTGCACATACCCGCTGAAAGAAGTACGGCGACGCCGGGCAAAGGCCCAACGTCGCCGTCTGTTTTTGTCATATCGGAACCGACGAAGAGCTCGGCGGCGGGAGAGTCAGATACTTCCTCTTACTTGGCCTTGCCTTCGGCAATCGAGGCCTGGTTGTAAGGGGTCACGAGTTTCTTCAGGGCACTGGCAGCCTTGCGGGCGGCCGCAGCATCCTTCTTGAACTTCGAATTATGCGCGGTATTGAACTCGCCCCAAAGGCGCGCCATTTCATCATAGAGTTCTTGCTTGGACATTCTTCCTCTCCGAAAAACAGTTACAAAATCACGTATGCAGATTCATACGCCCCGCCAAGAATAGCAACTTTTCATCAGTGCGCGATGTCTGAATCACTTCAAGGGGCTTACTATTTTTGCACCGCATACCCTATCAAAGCAACCAAATCAATGCTGACGTGGTCATGAAAAGCCCCTTGTTTCTCCTTGTGCTGTTGTTTGCCAGTGCTACTGCATCGGCTCAACAGCCGACCTCCATCCGTCCGCCAGAGATCGATTCGGCGATCGTTGCCTATAATGCCAAGGACTTCTCCAAGGCGAAGGAGTGGGCACTGAAGGCCACGCAGATCAACGGCAATCTCCGCGAGGCATGGGAGGTCCTGGGTTTTTCGGCGCAGTCACTCAATGATCATCCCACTGTGGTGTCTGCCGGAAGCCGGCTTGCGCAGATCGTTCCAAATGAGCGCACTGGCTGGTATCTGCAGTTCATTGGCTACTACCGTCAGGAACGACTCGACCTGGCGCTTCCGCCCATGCGGGAGCTGTGCAAGATCGACCCGGCAACGTGCGCTTCGTCGAACATCGGACTCATCCTCAAGCAGATTTCCCAGGATTCGCTGGGAGCTCTGGATAGCACATTTACAACGCCTGATGGGTCTGTGAAGATGACCCTCCCCAAATCCTGGCATAGCACGGTGCGCGATGACGGTAAGACAATGAACTGGTTTCTGACGCTTGAGCCCATCAAAAGCGACTCGGATGCGTTTTCCGTCGGTACCACACTTCGCTGGGTGCGCGCAATGACCGGTTCGTTTGTGATCGAGGAAAAGAACAACAACGCCCCCTTCCTTGTCGACTTCTGGGATCAGTTCATCGCAGCCCAGATGAAGGGATTCACACCCCATCGCCGCACACTGGTAGACAGTCTGCCCGTCAGCAGCGGAACGTGGTCTGGCTTTGTCCGAACGCTCGACTTTCAGTTCAAACCCGAGTATCCGGTGCAGCGGCGTATCGAGGCCATTCTGGCTCGTAAGGATGAAGTGTTTACGTACACGTTTGAGTGTGACTTCCCGCGCTGGGGCGTCTATGAGCCGCGGTTCCGGCAGGCGATCGCATCGATGAGCCTGCCGAAGTAGTGCGGGATGTCATGAATAGGCAACTCTTCGTTGCCTGTTTAGAGCGATATTCGTGTCGACTGGACATGGGAGTATTTTTCGTAATGCAGCTGTTCTCCTCCAGTCACTGTCGACTTCGCACCCACGCACCATTGCAGAGCTACCAATGGCTTTTTTACGCCGAGCATTGTGCTCGTTGATCTGTCATGCCGTTACTGTCTTCACCGTGACTTCGTCAGCCGCCAACGCTCAGGGCGGAAGTTTCCTTGAGGCAGACTCAGCGGTACGGGCATACAACGCAAAGGACTTTAAGCGCGCCATCGAGTGGGGCCTGAAGGCGGTAGAGATCAACGATGCAAGTCGGGACGCGTGGCGCGTGGTTGGGTATTCGGCCCGCGAGATGAGCGATTACGACCTGATGGTTCGTGCCGGCGCTCGACTCAGCAAGATCGTACCGACGGAAAGACATGGATGGTATCTCTCAGCGGTGGGCAACTACCGTAAGGGGCAGTATCTGGAGTCGGTAGAGCCGATGAAGGAGCTTTGCAGGATGGAGCCGACGACGTGTGCTTCGTCGGGACTGGATGGGATACTCGCCAGCTTCTCGCAGGATGCCATGGGGCTTCGTGACAGCGTGTTCTTGATCGTTGATGGCATGAGCATTTCCCTGCCAAAATCATGGCATCGTGATGTGAAGGTCAATGACTCCACTGGTAATGTCAGTGCGTTCGTCACCCTGGAAGATCTTACCGGCGCCGCCGATGCCTTCTCGGCAGGTGCGGTGTTCAGCTGGATGCGGCAGATCGGCGAGACATTCCGTTTCGACTTCAAGGAAAACAATGCAGAGTCGATCATTAAGTTCTGGACAGAGATCGATGCCAAGCAGACCGCGGAATTGCCCCTTTCGATGTGGAATGTGACGGATAGCACATCCATGAAGGTCGGCGCATGGTCAGGCTATACTCGTACTGTGGAGCTTCAGCTCAAAAGCGACCCCAAGCCCCGTACAGCCATTCAGTGCTTCCTTGCCAAGCCGGACGAGTTGCTCGTGTTGACGCTCGAGTGCGGTTCGCCGGAGTGGCCTATCTACAGGCCACGTTTTCGTCAAGCACTTGGTACGTTGCGCCTTCCGTAACCTCTTAATGCACACACTACGGTGTGCTAACTGCTAGATCTCGGCAAACCATCCCGTGACGTTCACATCCTCACAGACTGCAGGGATGACGGGTTCGAACTCATTTGATGTGCCAACGCAGCGATACGACTCCGTGCATTCAACGTGATGCTCGGCGATCCACCGAACGGCGTCGATGATCGAATGGGCCTCAGTGTCTGTCATGGTCGGATGAATCGATGCACGAACCCAACCAGGCCGACTCATGACATGTCCGTCATTGATGTCGCATAAGATCGACGTCGAACTGTCCTGCGTTATCCCGAGCAGATAATGTCCGTAGGTGCCGGCGCATGAACAGCCTCCTCGCACCTGGATGCCAAAGCGGTCATTAAGCACCCGAACTACGAGGTTGAAGTGCAGTCTGTCAATGCAGAACGACAACACTCCCAACCGATGACGATGGTTCTCGGCAAGAATGCGGACGCCATCAATAGCACTCAGTCCGTCCCACAGAATATCCATGAGCTCATGCTCACGAGCCAGGATGTTCTCAACGCCCATTTGCTCTTTGAGCCGAATGCACATCGCTGTTCGCATTACCTGCAGAAATCCCGGTGTGCCACCATCTTCTCGTGCTTCAACATCGTCGAGATACTGATGAATACCCCATGGATTGGTAAAGGCTACCGTGCCACCTCCGGGGTTGTCGGGGACAGCATTGTGATAGAGAGACTTGGAGAACGCGAGCACACCGCTCGTACCAGGTCCGCCCAGGAACTTATGCGGCGAGAAGTAGATGGCATCAAGTGATGCGTGTGGTCTGCCTGCTGGGTGCATATCTATCGCAATGTAGGGGGCACTGCAAGCAAAGTCCACGAAACAGAAGCCCCCTGCCTCATGCATGATCTCGGCAATGTCGTGATACGGCGTCATGATGCCGGTGACATTGCTGCAGGATGTGACAGCTGCGATCTTCATGGTTCGGCCAGCATACTCTGCAACGAGTGAGCGCAGAGACTCGAGATCGACAAGACCGTCATCCGTGTGCCCGATGATCCGGACCTCGGCAATTGTTTCAAGCCACGACGTCTGATTGGAGTGATGCTCCATGTGTGTGATGAACACTACCGGACGTTCATTCTCGGGGATCGTGATCGACGGTCTGAAACGCTCGTGCACGCGAAGACCAAGCATCCGCTGTAGCTTGTTCACAACGGCCGTCATCCCGGATCCGTAGCAGATCACGGCATCTGAATCCGAAGCGCAGATGTGACGACGAATTGTATTCAACGCCTCCGCGTAGGCACGTGTCATGGTAGTGCCACAAAACGATGTCTCGGTGTGCGTGTTGGCTACAAATGGAGCAATGTCGCGCGTCATCCGCTGTTCGATCGGGCCGTACATGCGGCCACTCGCTGTCCAGTCGGCATACACAATGCGGTGCCGACCGAATCCAGCATCGAACTCAGCATCAATGCCGATGATGTTCCCGCGGTAGGGGGCGAAGTAGCGCTCGAGGCTCATGTCAGAAAAGGGTATGAAAGGGTACGGCCCTGCAAAAATGACCAATTCCGCGTCCGAATTCACAAGGATGTCGGCGTTCAGTAATGACGCAGCAAAAGGGTAAAGGGCCGTAGTTTTGTCCGATGGGAGAAATGACCAAAGCAGCCGTTGAGGGTATCCTTCGCGAGTCGATCGATACGAAGCACCGACTTGTAGAAACCCAGTTCGAAGCGATCCTTGCATGCGGACAGGCGCTGGCTGACTGTGCCTCGCGTAACGGCCTGATCATGCTCTGTGGTAATGGCGGCTCAGCGGCTGACAGCCAGCATATCGCGGCAGAGCTGGTCGTGCGACTCAGGAGCGATGTCAACCGCCGTGCTATCAAGGCTCTTGCCCTGACGACCGACAGCAGCATTCTCACGGCAGGTGGTAACGACTATGGCTTTGACCGAGTCTTCAGCCGTCAGGTAGAAGCTTTTGGCACATCGGGTGATGTACTGATCGCAATCTCCACGAGCGGCACCTCCCGGAATGTTGTCATGGCTGTGGAAGAAGCCCGCCAACGAGGTGTCCGCACCATCGGCCTGCTCGGGGGAACCGGCGGCGTTTTGGCAAAGCTCTGCAATCACTCAGTAATCGTCCCGTCTGCTGTCACGGCCCGCATTCAGGAGTGCCATATCCTGATCGGACATGTGTGGTGTGAGATGATCGAGGCCAGAGTGACGAGTGACGAATGACGAATGACGAA
>DNLG01000170.1:0-881 GCA_003488525.1 Bacteroidota bacterium
GAGGTTGTATCGGAGGCCTCGCTCGCCGAGATGCATACGTACATGGATACCGTGACGTACGGACTGGGAGTGAGCCGTCAGATACTTTCCGGCAATGTCGTGCTGGGCCACACCGGATCGATCCGTGGCTATGAAAGTATCGTTCTTTACGTTCCATCGATCGACGTCGGTCTGGCGGTGCTCGTCAATCAGGGTCCGTCTGAACCGGTTGCCATCGCTGCACGACTTGTGACCATTCTCACGCAGGAATTGTCCGTCGCGGATGAGCGCGCAGACAGAGCGCTTCGCATCATGCCGAATCCCGCATCGTCAACATGCTCGGTTTCCGGCCTGAGCGGAACCGAATGCATCTCGGTCATCGACCTGACAGGACGTGAGCAGATGCAGTTGTCGGTAGGAGGCGGAGGCGATCTGACCTTTGATACATCGTCACTTGCGCCCGGCAGCTACGTCCTTGTTGCGCGTGGTCCGGCAATGCGGAGCGCTGCACCGCTTGTCATCAGCCGCTGAACTGACCGTTATAGACGGACGGTAATGGTGCGTGTGCCGTTGCTGGTATGCGCTGCAATGAGGTAGGTGCCAGGGGGCCATGCAGCCCCGTCGAAGATCATTGCACAGCTGTTTGACGCATTCGGCCAGGGAGTCCATGCAATGACTTGCTCGGCAAGAACGTTCCCCAGCACATCATAGATGCGGATGGTTCCCTCCGCTGATGTCGCACTTTCGAGCTCAACGGAAACCTGGCGTGTTGGGCTGGTGTGACCCATCATTCGAAATGGTGCTCGGACAACAACCTGACGTCGAGACCGGCCACAGACATCCACGCTGATGGATGTGGTATCGTTATCAAGTTCGCACAGAGTTGCCCCGAGGGTAGATCT
>DNLG01000170.1:1147-1532 GCA_003488525.1 Bacteroidota bacterium
GACATCAGTTGTCAGCGATGACAGCCCCAATAGCTGCATGCCACTGGTCAGCGGTCCAACGCCTGCTCCAGTCAATCGCACGGTATGCGATATCAGGCACTCGCAACGTGACGTGGTGTCGCGTGCGATGATGTCGATTCTCAGCGTATCGCCCACGCTGGCAGTTCCCGGCATAATGATATCGTGGGCAACCACATCATCACAGATCGGCGTGATCAGGCCGGGTTCTCCTTCTTGCGCACCGTTACGATCGTTGGGCTGATTGGTGATCGTTCCGGCTGCTCCGCCGTCGGCGCGTATCCGCAGATTACGCGTGTCCTGAAGCAGTGCGGGAAGCGCAAGGAAGCGACCGCCGCCACCGCCCCCTCCCGGACCATGAGACGCA
>DNLG01000170.1:1801-6053 GCA_003488525.1 Bacteroidota bacterium
GACGTCACGTCCGCGGGCGCTGATTCGCACTGAATCACCAATGATCTTTGGCGCACGCAGGATGATGATGCCACCGCCGGAAGCTCCGTCGGTTGCAACGGTGTTATTCTGATGTCCGCCCCCTCCTCCGGAACCTGCGATCAATCGCAGCTGATCCGGGTCGAACAACCGAAGGCCACCAACGCCATACATGCCGATCGGGTCGCTGCACTTGTACTGGTCGCCTCCTCGTCCGCCACGTCCGGCATTGCCACCGCCGCCGCCACCGGCGTTATGGGCGTCACCACCACCACCGCCCGATGCCCACGGACGGTGACCGGAAGCGCAGGCGAGATCCTGACGTAGGGGCGAGAGTCCTTTGCCGCCTGTTCGGGTGCTGCGGGGCGGATCACATGCCTGAACGACACCACATGAACCACCATCGGCCGAGCGTGGCCCGCCGGAGTAGCCCAGACCCGTCACATCGATCATGCCACTAAGCTGCATGACGTGGCGCGCCTCGATGACGATCACGCCGCCCGAAGCCCCATTCCATGGACGTGTTGTCAGGACCGAGTCGACGATTATCGTGTCGGCCAACGACGGCATAATGAGCTGGTATGTGTTGGTGCGAAACTGCGTGTCCAGATCTTCGGACTCGATCACCGTCAGCATGCTGTCGGATCGAAGGATCATGATCGGTAGCAGTCTGCCGACGTCGCCCTGTATCGCAACACTTGTCGTGTCATTGCCGACGGGAAAGGTCGACGTCATGCAGAGCAGGATCGCGTTCTGCATCTGTGCTGATAGAGCCGGAGTTACACGAAGAGAGTCGACCGGCAGTTCGCGGTCGAGCACCTGCACGGCCCGACATTGATCGATCGTATCCCGAAGCCTGAGACTTGTCGTCTGTGCATGCATACTCATGACCGCCGCGATCATCATCGCGAGCACTGCCAGGTTATGCACGCACCTGATCATTGGGCGTTGCGGATGATCTCGTTAATCGATCGTGCAACAGCGCTCCATGAATGCAGCTGTCTCAGCAGCGGCGCCCGACGCAGGGTTTCGCGCGCAATGTGCTCATTGCCGAGAACTCGCAGGAGCGCTTCGGCAAATTCGGTGGGCTCGTCGCTTGCGACCAGCTCGCCCGTCTGACCCGGCTTGATCATCTCCGGCATGGCAAAGTCATTGCGTCCGATCACCGGCACGGCGGCAGCAAGTGCTTCCAGAACGGCAATGCCGTAGGCCTCGAATCTCGATGGCAGAGCAACGACGTCGGCATTACAGAGTTCGCGTTGCAGATGTTCCAGCGATGCATCGCCGAGAAACTCGATCCATGAGGCAGGGGGCTCCTTGAGCGGCCATGAGGTTGGTCCTGCGACGACGAGGCGGATATCCTGACCGCTGAGCTGGCGTGCGCGGTGCACACCCTCGACGACCAGGTCGCCCCCTTTACGATGGAAATGACGTCCGATGAAGACCACTCTCCGAAGGGGCTTCTCGAGCCGACGTGACACGTCGTCCTCGGTCGGCAGCTGACTTGCAACATTGATCCCTGCACCGACCACGTGGACGCGATCGGCGGAGATCTCTCCGGTAGCGATCACATGCCGGGCGTTCCAGTGACTCATCGTCAGCACGCCGCGCAGGGTGCGGTAGGTGGCACGTTCGATCTCGGTGCGGCGTCGCAGCAGATCCAGTGACGGAACATCGCGGACATCGGCCATCACGCCATGCCGCTCATAGTACTCGATAAACTGTCCGACGCTTTGGTCCTGATACACATACTGCGGACGGCTGATCGGTCCGTTCTCTCCGATCGTGATCACGGCATCGCACGGCTGCGCAGCCGCAACGGCATTCTGCAGAGCACGGTGCCGCATCCGATACATTGCCGGCGTCCACGATGCTACGCTGAGCAGTCCGGTCGGGTGCGGCCTTGCGTACCAGAGCTTAACGAGCATTTCCGCCGCACGCGAAAGTTCGATGGGAATATCAACCATCGACGCGCCGCCGCTTGCCGTCAGGGCCTCAAGCAGGTGATAGGGCGTGTGGGACCACGTCCGCTTTCTATCGCGGCGATCCCATTGACACGCAAACCCTAGACGCACGCTCCGACTCCCGTAAACATGGATACGGTAGCAAAGCTACGTAGCGAGGTTGCTTTCGTAGTTTCAGTCCGTGAGCTCGCACATCATAGCCCTGCACCGACGAAGCGGATGTTCCGTGCTGGCGCATGCGTCGGAGCGTCTCGGTGTTTCACCGATGCTGACGCAACACCCACGTCATGCCGAGCAGCTTGCAGCAGGGCTCCCTGCTGATGCCTCGCTGCTGGTTGTGACAGGGGGCGATGGCACTCTCAGTGAGGTCGTCAACGGACTGATGCAGCGTCCGCCCGATCAACGTCCGCCCGTGCTTCTTATTCCGGGTGGTAGCGGCAACGATGTTGCCCGCATGATCGGCATCCGTCGCAGCATTCCGGATGTGGAACGCCGACTTGCCGAGCCCCGCGTAGCGACCTGGGATGTGATCAGGGCGGAGCTGACCAGCCCCCTTCAGGAAGCGACAACCCGCTACTGCATCAACGTGATGAGCGCCGGTATAACGGCGGAGGTCTCACAGCTGTTCAATCGATCGATGCGCAGACTCCCGCCGGACATCGGTTACACTCTGGCGGCGCTTCTCTGTTTCGCCCGATACCGCGCCGGCCGGGTCGATCTTGATGCCGATACCGTACAGATCTCACGGGACATGCTGCTGGTGGCGATGGCCAACAGCCGGTGGTTTGGCTCGGGCATCGGAATAGCGCCGGATGCTTCTCCGGATGATGGCAAAATGAATCTGACCGTTGCGGCCGGGGTGAGCCCCCTTCAGTTTGTCGGCATGCTCCCCCGGCTGCGTCGGGCCCGTCACGTCAGCCATCCGGGGATCTTCTATGACAGCACGACCGAGTGCCGGATTGGGGCAGAACGGCCCATACCCGTTGAAATTGACGGGGAATTCAGTGGTTTTACGCCCTTACGGGTGACGGTTATCCCCCGCGCCATCCAATTAGTAACATGACGTAGCATGTCGTAGGCATCCCTGAGCTTCGTATTTTTCACGGCATTTTGCGGTCGGGGAAAACCTCCCCGGTCATGTTCGACGAAACGAGGGATCATTCTCATGGGTGTCGCAAAGTTTGCGCGACCACACGGCACATTCTCTGCCGTTCTGAAGCAACGGGTACACGAGTACTTCCAGAAGCACAACGTCAGGCAGACCGGCGACTGGCGTCTGTATCTCAAGACGACGGTTCTCATCTGTGCAGGTATCCTGTTCTACTGCGGCTGGGTGGTATTCGACCTTCCGTTGTGGGCATCGGTGCTGTCGGCTGTCCTGCTGGGTGTGAACCACGCCCTTATCGGCTTCAACATCATGCATGATGGGGCCCACGGCAGCTACTCGCGCAGTCGCTGGCTCAACGACCTGATGGGCTACAGTCTGAACGTCGTCGGCGGCAATACCTATTTCTGGAAGCTCAAGCACAACGTTGCCCACCATACCTTCCCGAACGTTGAGGGTCAGGACGAAGACATCGACGTCTGGCCGTTCATCCGCTCAAGTGCACACCAGAAGCGGCTTTGGTTCCATCGGTACCAGCATGTGTACGGACTGTTCCTGTACTGCGTCACATATCTGCAGTGGGTGTTCTGGGCTGACACGCGTAAGTACTTCGAACGTACCATCGGCGGTTTGGAGATCACCACGCTTACTCTTCGCGAGCACCTGATCTTCTGGGTTTCCAAGGCATTCTACATCGGCGTGTTCGTCGTTGTGCCGATGCTTGTGCTTGGTTGGGGACTTGGCCTTGCAACCTACCTGCTGTCTGCCGCTGCAACCGGCGTTCTTATCGCCGTGGTCTTTCAGCTTGCCCACGTGAACGAGCAGACGCACTTCATGGAAACAGATCCGGAGACCAATAAGGTCGACGGAGAGTTCATCGTCCACCAGTTCATCACCACAGCCAACTTCTCAACCCGGAGCAAGCTGGTCTCGTGGTTCCTGGGTGGACTGAACTTCCAGGTGGAACACCACATTTTCCCGAAGATCAGCCACGTTCACTACCCGGCGATCAAGGGAATTGTTGAATCAACCTGTCGTGAGTTTGACGTCCCGTACCTGGAGTATCCTACTCTGCGAGAAGCACTTACATCGCATCTGCGGTACCTTCGCCTGGTGGGCAGTCAGGCGTAACGCAATCCTTATTTGGACAAAGTCCAAATACAAA
>DNLG01000170.1:6310-19884 GCA_003488525.1 Bacteroidota bacterium
TCCCGGGCCGGTAACGCCGGCCACCTACGATTCAACCGGCTTCGGAGTGGCTACGCAGGCAGAGTTTGAGATCCGCTCGAACATGGCCTCGCTGGTCGCACTGATGAAGACCGCCCGCCAGCCCGGCGTGCGACTGTCTCAGAGCGAGATCGCGTCACGCCTCGCCCCCTTGTCAGGCTTCATTCCGCAGAGTTTCACCGAGAAGCTCGCAACGTATTCGGCTGAGCTTTCCGATGCCAGCGGTGGCACATACTCATGGCAGTCGCGTCCGGGCATGAATGCCAATGGCGGAACCTACGGTGGATACCTCTTTAGCGAGCATGGACTCGAGATGGAGCAGATGATCGACAAGGGGCTCTACGGTGCGATGTTCTACACGCACGCTCGCAGCATTGTTGTATCGGGTGTGACAAACGAAAGCATCCATCGCATGCTGGCTCTGTTTGGCGCGAACCCGGACTTTCCTAACACGGACCGCGCTCAAGTTCGCCCTGATGTTGTTGCGGCGGCCTACTGCGCGCGCCGCGATCAGAACGATGGTAAGGGGATGTACTCACAGATCCGTCGTGAGTTCATCCGAGCGCAGACAGCCGTGATTGAGGGCAAATCCACAGAGGCACGTGGGGCCGTCGAGGCAGCGTTCCGCCTGTGGGAACGGGCCATCATGGCCACGGTGATCAACTACACCTATACGGTGGTGACCGAGCTGAGTGCGACCAATCCGTCCGACTCCTCGCGCGGTCTGGCCATGCATGCCTACGGCGAGTGTATCGGATTCCTCACGGGCTGGCGCTTTGTGAATGCGGCAGATCGCACCATTACCACGGCCCAGATCGATGAACTGCTGAGCCTTCTGAAAGCACCGTTGAACGGTCCGTGGACGTGTTATGAGATCTGGCAGCAACCACAGGTAAACCTGACGCGGGTTGTCAATGCCCGGGAAACGCTCCAGTCTATCTACAGCTTCAGCGATGAAGAGATGATCTCGTTCAAGAGCAACTGGGTGAACGTGCAGGGACGACGCTGATGAGACGCGCACGTTTCGTTATCGGAGTCGCCATCGTTCTTCTGACCACCTCTTGTGCGGATAACAGCGGTCCGGTCGACAGCAACTTTGATCGCACAGGCATGCTCACGGCCATTGCCGACAGGATCATCATCCCGTCGTATGATTCGGCCAGCACCGCCGCCGCCGATCTTGCAACAACGTGTCAGGGGGCTCTTGGCGACCAGACGTTAGACGTCGCTGAGCTGATCAAACTTCGCGAGGCTGCGCGCATGCTGATGCGTCGCACGCAGCACATCGCATCCTTCAACTTCGGACCGGCCGAAGGGGACTTCGGCACGCTGATGCAGGAGATCGGTACGTTTCCGTGTGACACTGCGGGCGTTGCGTCGCGCATCGCTTCGGCCGATACCTCGTTGACGGACTTTCGCCGAGACACTCGCGGTCTAGCCGCGCTTGACTACCTGCTCTGGGGCAGCGAGTCGGATCAGCAGACCGCGGCACTCTTCAGTGGCATGCAGGGAACAAGTCGACGCGCCTATCTCCTGGCAGTAGCGATCCGCCTGCGTGCTGAGCTCACAACTGTGAGCTCACAGTGGAAGTCGACGTATCGCTCGACCTTTATCAGTCGCAGCGGCACCGACGCCGGAAGTTCCGTGTCGCTTCTGTTCAACGAGCTCAACAAGAGCTTTGAACTCCTCAAGAACTTCAAGCTTGGGCTGCCCCTTGGCCTGCGTGCGGGACAGACTTCAGCGGAGCCGACCAAGATAGAGGCATACTATAGCGGCCTATCGTATGAACTTGTCGGCCTGCACTTCCGCTCGATCAAGGAGATATGGTCGGGCAGGCTCTCCGACGGTACGGTCATCCCTTCCTTCCGTGAATATCTCCTGGCAGTTGTCAACGGTCCACGTCTGGTAGAGGATACCGAAGCACAACTGGCGCGGATCGATGCTGCCTACGCAACAGTGAGTCAGAGCAACATGGGTGAGCTCATCCGCAGCAACCCGCAGGCGCTCGTAGCGCTGCATACGGAATTGCAGAAGCTCACACGTTTCATCAAGAGCGAGATGTCATCGTTGCTGGGAATCTCGATCACCTACAGCAGCGGTGACGGCGACTAGTGCATGATTGACAGGCGTCCGATGTCGCTCGCCCCCTTGGCGATCCTTCGCATCATCTTCGGTTCGGTGATGGTGATCTCCTGCGCACGTTTTGCATGGCTGGGGTGGATCAAGGAGCAGTACATCGACCCTGTCGTACACTTTCCGTACGCAGGATTCGAGTGGGTTGTCTCACTCGGTGATCCGGGGATGTACGTGCTGTTCGCGGTGATGGCACTGGCAGCCGCAGGAGTTGCTCTCGGCGCGTGGTACCGCATCAGCAGCGTGGTGTTCTTCCTCAGCTTCACGTATGTGGAGCTGATCGATAAGACCTACTACCTCAACCACTACTACTTTGTCAGCATTGCAGCGCTGCTGTTCTGTCTGGTTCCGGCGCATCGCATGTTCAGTATCGATGTGCTGCGCAGACCCGACCTGCGGGCGGATGTGATGCCGCGCTGGGTGCTTGACGTGTTCAAACTTCAGATCGCGATCGTGTATGTCTTCGCCGGCCTGGCCAAGATCAACCAAGCATGGCTGATCGATGCCATGCCTCTGCGCATCTGGCTGCCGGCGCAGAGCGACCTTCCACTGATCGGTCCGCTCATGACGCTTTGGTGGCTGCCATGGGTGTTTTCGTGGGCCGGAATGCTGTTCGACTGTTCCGTACCGTTTCTGCTGTGGAACCGTCGAACGCGTCCCTACGCATATGCTGCCGTGATCGTGTTCCACGTGATCACCGGAATGATGTTTCAGATCGGTGTCTTCCCGCTGGTAATGATCGCCATGACGCTGGTGTTCTTCGAACCGGGTGCATCGCGCACGCAACACCGAACCTCCGAGGTGCTTGCACGAATGCCTCGCCCCCTTGCCATCGTCCTTGTTGCACACGTTGCCCTCCAGCTCGTTCTGCCCTGGAGGTTTCTGCTGTATCCGGGTGATCTTTCGTGGACCGAGGATGGCTATCGGTTCTCGTGGCGTGTGATGCTGATGGAAAAGGCCGGTACGGCAACGTTTACAGTATGGGATGGGGCTTCCGGACGCGGAGGAATCGTTGATAACAGCGAGTTCCTCAATGCGCATCAGGAAAAGCAGATGTCGATGCAGCCCGATATGATCGTGCAGTATGCCGGCTTTCTTCGCGACGAGTTTACGCGTCGTGGCGTTACACGTCCGCGTGTTACCGCCGACGTGTGGGTGACGCTGAACGGGGCTCCTGCACGCCGCATGGTCGACCCGCAACGGGACCTATCAAAGGACCAGATCGGCCTTGGACCACACTCATGGGTGCTGGCACGATGAGACACTCATTGCAGATGGTGTTTCTCAGTGTGCTGGCGTTGCTTTCCGCAGAGCACGTGCTCGTTGCCGGAGGTGCTACCGCCGAAGGTGCCGGCGCCGAGCCGGCCTCGCTGCCCGGTGCGAAGGACACCATCCTCATGCGCGTCGTGGAGGTCTCCGGCCTGCATGAATCACCCTTTCTGATCACGCGCATTGATGACGTGGAAAACGGCGTGATCTTCGCAGCCAAGAAGACCGAACGGATCTCGCTGGCAAATGTGATCGCCAACACGGCTACAAACAATACACGTCAGACATTCTCGGCCATCGCGGGTCTTACCATCTGGGAGAGCGATGCGGCCGGACTGCAGCTGGGCATCGGAGCGCGTGGATTGAATCCGAACCGGACATCGAACTTCACGACTCGGCAGAACGGTTACGATATCTCGGCAGATCCGCTGGGTTATCCCGAAAGTTACTATACACCACCGCTGCAGGCACTTGAGCGCATTGACATCGTGCGGGGCGCAGGGGCGCTACGCTACGGAACACAGTTCGGCGGAGTCGTGAACTTCATCATGCGTGAGCCCCCTCGTCAGCATCCCCTCAATGCCGAAGTGATGCTCACCGGTGGCTCTTTCGGATTCGCCAGTGGCCTGGTGCGTATCGGAGGTACGTCGGGGTCGACGTCGTATAGCGTGATGGGACAGTACCGACGCGCTGACGGATGGAGACCTAACAGTGAGTTCGACCAGAGACTCGGCTATGCCTTCGTGCGCCACGTCGTTAGTCCGAACCTGCGCATCACGGCTGACGTCACGACGATGAGCTATCTGGCCCATCAGGCCGGCGGACTCACGGATCGTCAGTTTGCACTCGACCCGGGCTCCTCTTCTCGTGCGCGTAACTGGTTCAACGTTGACTGGACGCTGGGCTCAGTGACCGCCGACTGGTTCGTTGATTCGACCACGTCGCTACGGTCCATGTTCTTCGTCAACTCAAGTTCGCGTGCTGCGCTCGGCAATCTCGACCGTATCAACATCATTGATCTAGGTGGTGAGCGCACCATGATCGATGGACTTTTCCGGAACATTGGTAACGAAACAACCGTCCAGCAGGATCGCACCATCCTGGGTCGACGAGTCTCGCTGCTGGCCGGAGTCCGGCTCTTCCGCGGCGTCACCACACAGCGTCAGGGAACCGCATCGGCCGGAAGTGGTCCGGAGTTTCAGTTCTCCGGAAGGGGCACGCGCGACGGGTCCGACTTTACCTTCCCAAACACCAACGTTGCGGCATTTGCCGAAGCTGTCATTTCACTGAGTGAGAATCTGCGCGTTGTACCGGGAATTCGTGCCGAACACATTTCCACGCGAGCTACCGGCCGTTACGGACTCTCGGTGCGCGACCTTGCAGGTAATCTCATTGCCGATACGCTGATCAACGAAACACGTCAGCGTGACCGTACCATTCTGCTCGCAGGTATCGGTATGAGCTATAAGACCGGCCCGATGGAACTGTATGCGAACCTGACGCAGAACTATCGCTCGATCACCTTCAGCGATCTGCGCATCATCAATCCCAATCTCTTGGTCGACGCGGACATTGCCGACGAGCGCGGTGCAACGGCCGACGTTGGCGTGCGCGGCACCATCGGTGATCTGCTGTCGCTGGACGTGTCGCTCTTCTACCTCAGCTATCGCGACAAGATCGGCGAAGTACTTCGCAGTGACCAGGCGCCGTTGTATCTGCCCTATCGATTCCGCACGAACGTGGGCGATGCATATACGACGGGCATTGAGGCCATGACGGAGGTCAGTCTCACTCGTCTCGTCGGCTATGAGGCAGACGAGCCCGTTCCTGATGTTCACCTGATGATCAATGGCTCCGTTGTCAGGGGGCGCTATAGTGTCCCGCGTGACCCGTCGATCAACGGCAACGTGATCGAGTATGTACCGGATGTTGTCCTGCGCACGGGCCTGATCGTGCGCTACGGCAGCTTCCGCAGCTCACTGCTTCTGTCCCATACCGGACGTCAGTTTACCGATGCCACCAACGCCGAATTCTCGGCCTCTGCCGTCAGCGGTGCGCTGGCCGCGTATAGCGTAGCCGATCTGACGATGACCTACACGATCAGTCCCGTTGTGATCGAGCTGACGTGTAACAACCTGCTTGATACGCGCTATGCTACGCGGCGAGCAGAGGCGTATCCCGGACCCGGACTCATACCTGCCGAGCCGAGAAGCATCTTCCTCGGAATGCGCCTTACGCTCTGAGCATTACTTACAGAACGTCTGTGCCAACTGACTGGCTTCGGCACTGCCGATCGCCGCGGCCTGTCGCCAGTCGGCACAGGCTTCACTGGCCCGACCTACGTTGTAGAATGCCTTACCGCGGTTGACGTAGCCGACCATCAGTGCCGGGTCGAGTGCAAGAGCCTTTTCAAAGATTGGTAGCGCCGTCGGCAGATCTCCCTGCTTGGCAATGATCGAAGCGATCATGGCCCATCCTTCAGCGAAGTTCGGCTTCAGCTCCATCGACCGGCGGTAATGCTTGAGGGCATTGGGCATGTCCTCGCGTCTGCTGTACCAATTGGCCATGTTATAGTGCGCAGCGAACAGCTCCGGGTTACGCAGCACGGCCTGCTTGAAGTCGTTGCCCGCATCGGCATCGCGCTGGATGTTCTGATAGAGAACCCCACGGTTGACGTATGCCTCGGCATACTCCGGACAATACGTCATGGCCGATGTGTAGTCAGCTTCAGCCCCTTTCAAGTCGTTGGAGATGGCGCGCAGGTACCCACGATTCAGGTAGGACATTCCTGAATGCGGATTGCCGGCGATGGCCATGTCGTAAAACGCTCCCGCCGTCTTGTAGTTCTTGGCGCGCATGTACGAGAAGCCACCGTAGAAAACCACTGCAGCCAGGATGGCCAAGCTCACCGAAGATCGATGACGGCTGTCCATGAGACGTCCAAGAATAACCGCTATGACGATGCCGGTGCCCACCATTGGCAGGTACGAGCGATGCTCCAGATAGTCGTAGGCGATCTTCCCCAGCTCGTTGGTATAGGCAACACCCGGAGCAGAGAACAGAAGAAACCATCCGATGCCGAAGATCGTGAGCTTACGTTCGTTGTCTGTGGCATGACGCAGTGCGGCAACCACCAGAGCAATGGCAACAACGGAACCGAGACCGGTCACGAGCCACGTAAAGGCCGGTAAGGGGGCCAGCCCGATCGGCACGAGAAACTTGCCGATGGTTTCGGGAATGGCGCGCAGGTTATTCAGAAATGGGATAAAACCGAACACCGTTGCATCGGGATACTTCGGGATGACCATGCTGCGGGCAACAAACCACAGGACAATCGGAATGAGGCACGGCAGAAGCGTCAGTGCAAGGGTCTTGGACGTCTCGGCACGACGTGGGTACAGCATCCACCATGCGGCCGTGATGATGATCGGGATCAGTACCGAGGTTTCCTTCGAGAACATCGAAAGGAAGAAGCATACGTGCAGGAAGATCAGCGTCGAGACCTTGCCGGTATCGAGATATCGGAACGTAGCACGCAGACATAAGAGCGTGAACATGGCAATCAGCAGGTCGCCCCTTCCCGGAATCCACGCGATCACATGCACGAAGAGCGGACTTGTTGCATAGATCAGCGTCGTCGCCAGCGCCGTGCTCGGTCGGAACCGAAAGTCTTTCAGCGTGAGGAACAGCAGCCAGCAGGTGGAGATATGCAGCAGGATATTGGTCAGATAATACGCCCAGCTTTTACCCTTACCGATCTGCGTATCGAGAAAGATCGAGAGGTTCTGCGTCGGCCGGTAGAAGTTGCGTCCCGGGTTGTTGAAGAACGCGTCACGCTGCAGGACTTCAAAAACGTTCGACGGATTTTTCAGGAGCTTCTCGTTGAACGTGATGATCACGTCTTCATCGAACTTGCCGATCGTGAAGCTCATGGACTGGCCGTAGAGAACCAGTCCGATGATGGACAGAAGGATCAGAACCGAAACCGGACTGCTGAACTGATCAAGCAGTGATGACGATGATGCGCTGGAAGTGCGTTTAGTCTTGGCCATGATGCAGTGTTTTCCCCTGTGCGAAATGCCCCGCAATATCGCCATTGCGTCTGACTTGATGGGAGGCGTCATCCGTAATTTCGGACCATGCTGACAACGCGACCGGCCCCTTCCCAACGCATCTGGCTGCCACTTCCAGTGCGGCTGGCGCTGACGATAGCGCTGACGTCATACGTGCTGCTGGCGAACACCGATAGCACACAGATCGACTCGGTCCGGACGTTTTCCTCTTCGGCCATCGTCGTAAGCGCAAGTCGCTGGGCTGAACGAGCATCAACGGTCTCTCGACAGATCACGGTCATCCGGTCCGACGATGTGCGTGACCGTAATCCGGGCACGGCTGCTGACATGCTCGAGGGCACGGGTGAAGTTTTCGTGCAGCGCAGTCAGGCTGGCGGCGGCAGCCCGCGCCTTCGGGGATTTGCTGCCAACAGTGTTCTTCTGGTGATCGACGGGGTTCGCATGAACAACGCGATCTATCGATCGGGCAACCTTCAGAATCTGATCCAGGTGGACGCGAATTCACTGGCGTCCACCGAGGTGCTGTTTGGTCCGGGGTCGGTTCAGTACGGCTCGGATGCACTCGGCGGCGTGATCGCCATGCAGACAAAGGACCCTGTCTTCTTTGATTCGGGCGTGAAATACTTCGGAGGGGGCTTCATCCGCTCCGCCTCTGCCTCACAGGAACGTTCCGGCTCGATCGAATTCGATGTGTCCCTGCCTTCGTTTGGATCATACACGGCGCTCACCTACAGCTCTTTCGGTGACCTGCGCTCCGGACGTATGATGCCGTCTGAGCTGCCGGAGTTCGGTCTTCGACCCTGGACGGTGCAGCGGATCAATGGTCGGGATACCGTGGTGGCGAACCCGGATCCTCACCGTCAGATTTCGAGCGGGTACGATCAGGTCAATGCCCTGCAGAAGTTTCGCTGGAAGCTTGATGATGCGATGGAGCTGAGATACATCGGGCTATTCACCACATCATCGGACGTTCCCCGCTATGACCGCCTGGTCGAAACCCGTGCCGTGGGATCATCGACACGTCCACGCTCGGCAGAGTGGTACTACGGGCCCCAGACGTGGCTGATCAATTCGCTCGCCCTTGACATTCGGCGCCCCGTCTTCATTGCCGATGAGCTGAAGGTGACCATCGCTCACCAGTGGTTCGAAGAGTCCAGGCATAGCCGAAACTTCGGTAACCCGGTTCGTCGGGATCAGCTTGAGCGGCTGTCGATCGTCAGCGCCAACATTGATGCGAAGATCGAGCTCGATGATTCGGGAAATGATCGCGATCTCTACTATGGCGTCGAGGCAACGTTTCAGGATGTAGAGTCCCGGGCCAGCAATGTGAACATCGACACAGATCTGACGACACCGGGAGTCACCCGGTATCCGGACGGCGGATCAGTTGTGAGCCAGATCGCCGCATACACGCAGCTGCGATGGGAGTTTCATCCTCGCCTGTCCATTGCTGCCGGCCTGCGCGCCACAGCCATTCAACTTCGCTCGCAGATCACGCCGGAGTCAGTCTTCAAGACTCCGTTTACGAGCATTCAGACAGACCCGTCAGCGGTTACCGGCTCGATCGGCAGTTCCTGGACTGCAACAGATATTCTGACCTTTCATGGAAATGTCGCCTCTGGGTTCCGAGCACCCAACGTTGATGACATTGCCAAGGTATTCGAATCCGAACCGGGACGCGTCGTTGTACCAAACCCCGGCCTTCGTCCTGTTACGGTGCTGACAGCGGAAGGGGGCTTGCACATCACTCCACTCGAAGGGGTAACGTTCCAGGCAACAGCCTACAGTTCGTGGTTGAGCGATGCCTTGGAGAAGCGACCGTTTAGCGTGGATGGACGGGACAGCATTGACTTCAACGGCCAGAGCAGTCAGGTCATCGCGGTTCAAAATGTTGGAACGGCGCGCATCTGGGGAATCAGCATGGCACTTGATGCCGAGTTCCGCTCTGTGCGTCTGCATGCCGCGGTGACAGGAGTATGGGGTCGTGACGAAACCAACAACGTCCCTCTTGAGCACGTCACGCCGGCCTTCGGTCTGGTGCGCCTGCACTGGTCACCGGCACGTCGTCTTGATCTCTCAGCAGATGTGCGTTGGTCTGCAGCATGGCTGGTGTCGGAGATCTCTCCGGCTGATCAGCCCCTTATCGGCGTCACGATTCCGCAAGGGGGCTTGCCGGCATGGACCGTGGCGGGCGTGCGAGCATCGTATGATCTGAACACAACGTTCACTCTGCAGGCCGCCGTCGAGAACATCTTCGATCTGCAGTACCGTCCGGCAGGCTCGGGTATCTCAGCTCCCGGACGCAACATTGTTACTACCCTGAGAGTGCGACTCTAGCTCGCTGCCGTTGTCACCACCCGCGAGCATATCACCGTGAGCGCACCAGCATGCCGGATGAGCCGCGGGTGGTATGACCGTGCAGGATGTAGCGGTAGGACCCGGATGCAGCGGCAGCGGCACCATTGGTCATTCCGTCCCAGATCACCGTGTAGCGTCCTTCGTCAATTGGTGTTTCACGAAGAAGAGAACGAACCAGGTTGCCCTGCATATCTACGATGTCGATGGAGATCACATCGGCAGCCGGCAGCGTGAAGGCGATCGACGTTCGGTCCATCGATGGATTCGGATACACGTGCTCATCGAGGTAGTCGGTGTTCCAAAGAATAGGAATGCTCGTCGCCAGCGAGTCATAGCAGTTCCTTGCGCCGATGATGTACGATGCCGAGATGTCCTTGTTCTTGCGATTGCTCGCTTCGTTCTTTGGAGGATAGCTGCGCACGTACTCGATCTTCGTGGACTCGGGGCTGACGTTCACGCGCATATGTCCGGAGTTCGGTAGAATAAGTCCCTCGAGATAGCCGTAGGCGGTAGCCTGCCCAGTTCCGGAGTATCGGGCGTGGCTTGGCTGCGGCACTTCCTGGTAGATCAGGCAGTCCTTCTCCTGCTTTCCGAAGAAGTGGTCATGACCGTGAAAGAAGACGTTCACACGGTGACGCTTGAGGAGGTCCTTGATGGGCATTTCCCAGCCCGGACGATTCTTAGAAAACCCCTCGGTGCCGTCGAGATTCTTGCCGCCCCATTCATAGCGATCAGCAAACTCAACACCACCGCGTCCGTCAGGGTCGCCCCCTACCAGCTGATGCGAGAAGATGAACTTGAAGGTAGCGCTTGACTTGGCGAGCGTTGTCCGGAGCCACTCGTACTGTTCTCTACCCAGCGTCCAGCGCCAGCCATTCAGCGAGTCGGGCTTGGGCTTTGTGAACCAGTACGGATCGATGACCATAAACAGCGCATCGCCCCATTCCCAGGCGTAGTACGCGCCTCGGCGTCCCACAAACGGATAGCTGGCAGTGTCGCCCGAATAGAAACCGTCCGGTTCGGGATTGAGAAAGTACTTCTTGCGGTCAGTGGTGCCGTACACCGGTACGTTGTCTGCCGTCCCATTATTGAGCCAGCCGGCTTCCCCTTCATGATTACCGAGGGTGATGAAAAGGGGCACTGAGTGACAGGCCTCCTCATAGAATGAGCGTAACAGGTGTGCACGATAGGTGATGGTGTCGTGTGTGACCTTCTTCTGGGCGTTGGTCATCTTGTCCGACATGAGTATGTCGCCAAGGTCGATCATGAAGTCCGGCGTGTCTTCCAACTCATTGCGAAGTGTGCGCAGGTACACCGAGGTGTCACTTTGCTCATCCATGTGCGGATCGGCCTGGATAACGAACGTGAACGGTGAGCCTCTGCGCCGCTGCGTATGGAATGAATACGTTGGGCGAGTAACAGAAGGGGCTCCCTGCTGCGTACGATACACCACCTGGTAGAAGTAGCGCGTGTCGGGTTGCAGCTCGTTGATCACGATGGTGATCGGCTCTGCGGAATTGACCCTCGTCCACGGTGTCTGCGCGTTAAGTGCACCCGCCGCAGTGCCGTAGTAGACGCTTGCCTCGACGCTCTGGTCGGGTACAATCTGAATGGTGATGGATTTGTCGGTCGGACGTCCCAGCAGCTCACGATGCTGGAGCGTCTGCGATGTGGCAACAGAAAAACTCGTAAGGACGAGAGCAATGATCAATCGCATTATCGACCTCCGATCAGAATGGTCTGTCGTGTCGGCGCACCATCAATGGTCGCAACCACGTCGTAGAGTCCGTGCGGCAGCGTCGAGACGTCGATGGATGTTGCTGACGAGCGGAGCACGATCTGACCCAGCACGTTGGAGATCGTCACGTCAACGGATGATGTGGTCGGAGCAAGGATGTTCAATGATTCGCGAGCAGGGTTTGGTGCGATGACGGTTTCACCGGCCGGTGCTTCGTCATCAACAGATACCGGGCGCTGCTTGACGGTGTAGGAGTAACC
The DNA here is from genome assembly GCA_003488525.1 of Bacteroidota bacterium. Classification (GTDB taxonomy): domain Bacteria; phylum Bacteroidota; class Ignavibacteria; order Kapaibacteriales; family Kapaibacteriaceae; genus UBA10438. The sequence goes on from DNLG01000170.1 coordinate 18,160, forward strand.
CACGGAGCCATTCGTGTTCGCACCTCCCACCGTGTCCTTTGGCATGTAGGCGCGGACGAAATCGACAACAACGCCGGCATCGGACACCTTGACGCGCAAGTGACCTGTTCCGCGCATGGTCACGTCGGTGTACGCATCAGCATTGGCAAGCACGCCGATCTCGTACGTGGAGTCGCTCGGCATCGGAGTCTCCTGGTATACGAGACCGTCGAGCTCTTCCTTGGCGTAGAGGTGGTCATGACCTTGGAAGAAGATGTTTACGCCGTTATTGACCATGAGCTGGTGGATGGGCAGGCCCCACCCTGGGCGAAACTTGTCGAACTCATACGTTCCCTTGTTGTTGTAGCCGCCCCACTCAGCCCCTTTCGCTGTGACAACGCCGCCGCGACCCTGCCCGCGTGTGTGGTGGGCGAAGACGAACTTGTACTTGGCGTTGCTCTTCTCAAGTGCGTTCCGCAGAAAGCGGTACTGCGTTTCCCCAAGCGTCCAGTCCCAGTTTTGCGGCTTTTCATTCACGTCACAGTCACGATACACATCCAGAACAACGAACAGTGCATCGCCCCACTCGAATGCATAGTAGTTCTCGGGGTAATCAATGCCATTCGGCTCCCGCGTCATGTTGCCGGTGTAGAACCCGTTCGGGAAGGGATTCGGATAGTAGTACTTGCGCCAGATCGTGCCCCAGACGGCAATATTGTTCGGCGCGTTCTGCTTGAGATAATACCCGGTCTCACCTTCGTGATTTCCGAGGCAGAAGAAGAATGGGACGGAGTGACAGATCGAACCGAGGTACTGCAGATAGTCACGGTGCAGTTCGTCCATGTCCTGACTGGTCGTGGTCGTGGGTGTGTGGTCATCACCGAAGGTGTCACCGAGCGACAGCATGAAGTCGGCACTATCCTTCTTCATGTTCTCGATCGCGATCTTATACATCGCCGGGATTCCCTTCTTGTCGTAGAGATGCTCGTCGGCCTCTACGAGAAAGGTAAAGGACTCGCCCCTTGCCCTCTGCGTCCGGAACGAATACTCAGGTGACGCTTCAAAGGTCGAGCTGCCATTGTCGCGATACCGAAGCCGGTACACGTAGCGCGTATTCGACGTCAAACCTGTAATGTCGGTCTTGATCGATTCACCAGCCTTGATGGCTGTTGCCGGTGTCTGCATACTGTACATGCCGCTCAGCGTCCCATACTCGAGGTAGTACTCTGCCGGCCTGATGAAGTTCACAGCTGCCGTGATGGATCTGTCCGTCGGACGTCCGAGGATAATGGAGAAGTTCTGAGCCGACAGACAGGCCGAGGCAAGCAGAAGAATCGCCAGTGTGCGTAGCGATAGGTTGAGCATACGCATGGCGATGCCTCCTGAAATACATTGAAAATTGACCTTGGGCTAACAGGAAACCGCCGAGGACGTCTTCGTTACATTCGCAGCTGGAAGTCTTCCGTTGATTATCGGTGAGTTCATGAAAACTGTGCGCCATCAGTCTTGTGCGGCTACATGCCGACGTTCCCTCCAAACGGTAATCGTGGTCTCCGTACTGCTGAGTATGCGCGGGATGGCCACAACACTCCACGTCGGGCCGCAAAAGGAGTTTGCCGACCCGCGAGCGGCGTGCCTGCAGGCCGGGCCGGGTGATACGGTGCTGATCCATCCGGCTGCGTATCGGGGCACGTTCTGGATCGAAAACCTGAACGGTACCGCAGAAGCCCCGATCGTGATCCGCGG
>DNLG01000170.1:20139-21498 GCA_003488525.1 Bacteroidota bacterium
GTCAGGGGGCAAACCAGCAACGGCATGAACTGCGATGATGGCGGCACGTTCGATACGCCAACACACCACATTACCTTCCGTGGCATCACCTTCGGGGCCATGGGCGCAACGGGCAACAACGATCAGCTGAAGCTCTCGGGTCTGGACGACTTTGTGGTGGAGGACTGCATCTTCGAGGACGGCTCTGCCGGCGGAAGCGGGGCCGACATGGTGGGATGTCATAAAGGCATCTTCCGCAGAAACACCTTCCGACGTCTCGGTTCTAACTGTATCCAGGCCAAGGGAGGAACGCAGTTCATCCGGATTGAACGCAACTCGTTCATCGACGGTGGTCAGCGCGCGCTGAATCTTGGCGGCTCGACAGGTCTGGCCTTCTTCCGTCCGCAGGACGCACGGTTCGAAGCCGCCGATCTGACGGTCGTAGCCAATCTTTTCGTGCGCTCGGTAACCCCGATGGCCTATGTAGGAGCCGTGCGGGTTACGGTAACGAATAACACGATCATCGATCCGGAGCGATGGGTGTTTCGGATCCTTCAGGAAACCGTCGATACCTCGCGGTTCCTGCCCTGCGGCGACAACGTCTTTCAGAACAACCTCGTCGTGTTCCGCTCCACGATCTCCCGACATGTAAACATCGGTGCAAACACGGCCCCCTCCTCGTTCACGCTTCGCAACAACCTCTGGTACAACGTCGATGCTCCGGCATCATCACGTCCGCAGGAGGCGCAGCTGACGCAGACGTCGAGCATCTACGGAAGTGATCCGCTGCTGCGCGGCTACGCCACCGGCGACTATCGTCCGCAGCCGTCAAGCCCCGTGAAGGGGGCAGGCATCGCAACACCTGATGCTGTGCGCGACTTTGCCGGACGCACCTATGCAAACCCTCCGTCGATCGGTGCCTACGAAGCCGATGAGATGACGTCCGTCGGTGATTGGCAGCATCCGTCGTCTGTTCATGCCATGCGAACGCCGGACGGATGGTGGCTGACGGTTGCGCAGGACATGTTGCCCGTGCGCATCCGTGTTGTTGACGTGCGAGGAGTGCTGCGCGGCGGCGTTACCCTTGAGAACCAGCGGACGTTTGTCCCGACCTCGCCAAGCGAGTTTGTTATTGTCGACCCCTGACAACGTACCGATCGGCAACGATGGCGATAAGGGGCATGCAGATCGTGAACAGATAGGTCTGATACCGCGGCAGCACATACGTGATGGCAAACAGCCCCGTCATGCCGGCGGCGATCAGCAGAATCGGCACAGCATGAGACGTCCACGCGCGCTCGCGCAGCAAATGCCGCAGTGCCAGCGTCAGACCCAGTAGCAGTAAGAGCCCCGTGATCAGCGTCGGAACCAGGTAGGCCA
>DNLG01000170.1:21823-22729 GCA_003488525.1 Bacteroidota bacterium
TCCGGATAGCGCTCTCCTTCCCAGATGTTCCAACCGTCGGCAGCATACCCACTGCCCGAAGCATGCACGTTTGCACCGCGCCACATCTCGCGCCACGGATGGGTGATGATGCCAACGGGCTGACCGAACTCTGCGGCATTACGCGCCAGCCACGGTGCGATCACCACGAGCATTGTTGCCAGTGCCAGGCTAGCCCCTTTCCAGTTGCGCTTGAGAACGGGCAGAGCACAGACCAACACGCCGAGCGCCAGAAACTCCGAGCGCATGAGAGTGAGCAGGCCCACGGCCACGCCGAGCTTCCACGCTCCGCGGCCTTCGGCGAGCAGTATCTGCACAGCATCGATCACAAAGAGTCCACACACGGCATACCACACTGCACCGGCAGGCGTAGCCGACGAAACAAGTCCGGGAATGAAAATGAGCGACCACGTGGCAGCGATCATTGAGGCACGCTCCGAGGCCATACGCCGTGCGATGCGTGCAATCAGCCATGGGATGAGTCCACCCACCAGACACTGCAGCACCAGCATCACCATGATGCCGAACCGCTCGCCCCCTGCCACACTGAACACTGCCGTAGCAACGGCCGGCACAAACGGCGGCATAAACGCACTCGGATGCGGCGTCGGATCGGACTTCCACAGCTGCGCACGGGCCGAATCAAGGGGCTGGTACGGCCACGCCATCCCGAATCCGTCCCCGTTCAACGCATTCTGCGCGATCACCACCTGCTCATACTCATGCGGCTCTCCCATCGGCGTAACCGTTAGCACGGCCAGCCGAAGCACGATGGAGAGGATGCAGAGGAAGAGCAGGCGCATGGGAGAAGTACGGAAGTACGGAAGTACGAAATTACGGAGGTATGCGTAGGGGCGAGCCTATGTGCTCGCCCAATGCTCGCCCAAT
>DNLG01000170.1:22898-23454 GCA_003488525.1 Bacteroidota bacterium
GCTCGCCCAATGCTCGCCCAATGCCCGCCCAATGCTCGCCCGGTGCTCGCCCAATGCCCGCCCAATGCCCGCCCGGTGCTCGCCCGGTGCTCGCCCGGTGCTCGCCCAATGCTCGCCCAATGCTCGCCCGGTGTCAGTGGTTTACTGGTTGAGATGCATCATTCGGATAACCTGTCGATCTCCTGCTATGACGAAATACACTCCAGACGGTAACTCTGAATCAAGTGTCACAGATAAAAGACCAACATCGGATTGTCTGAGCCTGCCCTCGAAGAGACATTGTCCCCCTATACCCGTAATGCGAACGTAGCAGTTATCCTTGAGCGCCGCCGACCGAATAGTCAGCAGAGTGCCATTGACAGTAGCGGACTCATGGCTGACGACATTAACACCTGTCGACGTCAAGGGCGCCTGTGCTTTGTATAGTCCGGTGGATGTGAGTATGAACATCGTTGTCGAATCAATTCCTGATCGCATGGCATAGATAGTGCCGAGCTGGTCATTCGAAAACGTTACGGGTTCGAAAGCCCCCTCATCAGCAACAACCCGATAGCAA
>DNLG01000153.1:0-3490 GCA_003488525.1 Bacteroidota bacterium
ATGGCACACGACGGGCGAGACTGCGTCTCGCCCCTACATGTCGATTATCCCAACCTCACACCCCAAACCTCAAACCCGGCTACGCCTCCGGAACATGCTTCTCCGTGCGCAGCACATAAATGTACTGGCCGAGTTCGGCTGAGAGCAGGAAGATGAAGGCCGAGTAATACAGCCATAGCGCAAATGACGCCAGGGCTACGTAGCCGCCGTAGAACTTGCTGAAGTTGGCGGCACTGTTGACGTACCACGAGAAAGCCGTTCGGGCCAGTTCCCAAAGGGCAACGGCAAAGCCGGTACTCATCAGCACGATGGGCCAGGGGAGGCGCTTGTTCGGCACGAGTTTGTAGAGGGCAAGAAACAGCGCGAAGGTAGCGACCAGTGAGGCAGCCTGGACGGTGAAGCCGAAGATGAAGCCCGTATTGTCGACGTCGACCGCGCTGCGCCAGTACTGCTCGACAAGCGTAAGTAGGGGGCTTAACAGCGTCACCAGCAGGATCATCACCACCGTGATGATCGTAAAGGCCATGTCCTTGAGCTTGTAGAGAAAGAAGAACTTGGGCGTCGGCACATGGAAGATGGCATTGAGCCCCGTTCGTAGTGAACTGAACAATGCGCTCGAGAGCCACAAAAGGGCAATGCCGGCGATCCATCCGGCTACGGTGCTGTAGTTGAAGATGGCTCCCAGCTCGGCGATAACGCCCGCGATCATCGTCGATGCCTGGGTGTTTCGCGGAAAGAACTGCACCAGGGCGGCCTCCACCGTGTCCTTGGTCTTCTCTACGTCGAGCAGGCCGCTGACGATCGACACGATAAGCACCAGAAGAGGAATCGTACAGAGCAGAAGGTTGAAGGCAATGCCCGAGGACAGCAGAAAAATGTGCCGTCGGTCGGTAATGTCAACGAAGTCGTAGATAAGCTTCCATGCCGTCTTTAGCCAGCTCATAGCGCGCTGTGTCGAGTCCTTCATCGTTCAAAACTACGTCAGCCCCCTACTTTTGTCCGATGCGATCGCATAATCACCGTCCGATACGTCCACTTCCACTTCTGCTGTGGTTTCTCCTCTGTCTTCTACCAGGCTGCGCCATGAAGGTTGCTCCCACGGGTGGACCGCGTGATACGACGCCGGCGGAAGTGCTCAGCGTTGATCCGGCATCAGGAGCAACGAGCTTCTCGGGCGATCAGATCCGCTTCTCCTTTGATGATTACGTCGACCGTGCGATCCGTAACGCTATCACCATCCTGCCCACCGTGCGCTTCAGCGTGTCCTACGCCGGCGATGAGATCACCGTGGAGTTTCAGGACACGCTCACGGCAAACACCACGTATTCCGTCACGATCGGAACAGACTGGTCCGACGTCCGGGGAAACCGGCCGCTGGCGGCCTACAGCACGATCTTTTCAACCGGTCCGTCCATCGACACCGGAATCATTGCCGGCTTGGTGTCGGCCAAGACCCTAACGAACGTTGCCATCTTCTGCTATCCGTGGGCCGACACTGCAGCCCCCTTCAGCCCATGGGAAACCCCACCACGCTATCGGCTGCCATGTGGCATAAGCGGCACGTTCACAATCAGGGGGCTTGCAGATGGACGCTATCGCGTGCTTGCCGTACGGGATGAGAACCGCAATGGGCTTGTCGACGCAGCAGAAGAATTCGCCGTCGCCCCGGCTGACGTGGTCGTACAAGCCGCTTCGTCACAGCCCGTGCGCCTCAAACTCGGTCCAGCTATCGATCGGGATCCACCAGTACTGACACGCGCACGCGCGCTGACATCGCAGCTGCTGACGCTGCAGTTTACCGAGCCAGCGCTGCTCACCCCCACGTGGCAGCGGGCTCTGGAGGTGCGATCGGCCCGCGATTCCGTGATTCCGGCACTGGCCGCATGGCCCGATCCGCTGCAGAACGATCGTCTGCTGGTGCGCCTGGCCGCACCGGTCGATACCGGCTCATGTCGCGTGATGATATCGGCCGGCATGGTGCGGGACTCAGCCGGCAACTATGTCGATACCGCGCAGCGGACGTTGTTGCGCGGAGTCTCCACGGCCGACACGACCTCACTCCGCGTGCTCAGCATCGAACCGCGTGACAGTTCGAGGAACGTGCTGCGTGGACAACCGATTGTGATCACCTTTTCTGACGCCGTCGATACGATGAATGCGCAGATCACAGTGGAACATCGTGCTCCTCAGGGGGCTGTGCAGGTTCGCACGCGCTGGGCCTCGCCGATCAGCTTCGTGATCGAACCGCAGGAGGCACGGGAGCTTAAGACGTGGTATGCAACCACGTTGGGATTTGCAGACGTGCGTTCGACCATCGGCCGATCGATACGTGACTCGTCCAGGGTACTGACTATGCTGACCGAGGAGCGACCGATCGATCCCGGATCGATCTCGGGCAGGTTTGTGCCATCCGACGAGATGCGTGCATGCTCGCCCCTTGTCGTACGCGTGCTCGCCTCGAACGGCACCATTGCGGCCTCATTCCGTCCGGACGCCGATGGCAGCTTTCGCCTCGACCGCATTGCGGCGGGTGAGTATAGTCTCGACGTGTTCTGCGATCGGAATGCCAATGGCGCGTATGACCACGGCGATGTACGCCCGTTCACGTTCGGAGAGTCATGGTGGCCGCTTCCTACCAAGATCAGCGTCCGTCCACGCTGGGCTCTGGAGAACCTTTCGATCACTCCATGAGCACAACCTCCGAATGATCATCGTTGACGAGCAACTACCGATCGTCTCTCGCGTCCTGGGTCAGATCACGGACGTTATCTGTGTCGCAGGCGACGCCATCGATCGGTCGCTTCTGCAGCGTACGGGTGCGACGGCGCTCTTCATCCGCACGGTGACGCATGTCAGCAGTGACCTTATTGCCGGCACCGACGTGCGATTCATCGCCAGTGCTTCGGCCGGTATCGATCATGTTGAGGATGATGTCCGCAACGGCACAGATGTTCTTGTGGTGCATGCCCCGGGATGCAACGCACAGGCCGTCAGCGAATACGTAATGACCTGGCTCCGACATTTCGATCTCCCGCGCGGGACAACACTCGGCGTCGTTGGCTTCGGTCATGTTGGCTCCCTGCTCTCACGGTTAGCATGTGCATCGGGCATGCACGTACTCGTCAACGACCCGCCCCTTGCCGGAATTGGCCATGCCTTTCCGTCGCCCGTCACGCATGTCGATCTCGACGAGCTCCTTCATGCGTCAGACGTTGTTAGCCTGCATGTGCCGTACACCGAAGCAGGTCTTCATGCAACCAGGGGGCTGATCGGTGCTACAAGACTTGCGATGTTGAAGAACGGTGCAACGATCATCAATTCATCGCGCGGGGGAATTGTCGACGAGACCGCGCTCGCCGATCATGTCTCTTCAGGTCGGCTCCATGCCGTGCTGGACGTCTATGAGAACGAACCGGACGTTAGCCGGCAGGTGATAGAGGCTATCAGATACTGCACGCCCCATATCGCCGGATACAGTCAGCAGGCCAAG
>DNLG01000153.1:3667-13868 GCA_003488525.1 Bacteroidota bacterium
TGGCGCAGCTGGTGGGCAGGAGCATGTCTTCGGTCGAGAGCGACGCGGTCATTCTCCAGCACCCATTCCGGCAGGTATGGCTGTCGGATCCATCGATAGAAACCTTTAACTCCAGTCGTAGATTGACGCCGCTGCGCGGCGAGCATCTGCGTCCACCAACATGGGAAGAACTGCATGTCCTTCGTGATTGAAGAGATCATCTTTGATGCCATCAAGATCCTACGATCACCCATTCATAGTGATCATCGGGGTTTCTTTGAGGAGATGTACCGTGCCGATGCATTCATCCGCAATGGCATTCCGACGGACTTCATCCAGGACAACCACTCGCGCTCACGTCAAGGTGTGATCCGCGGCATGCACGCCCAGCACACAGCGCCCATGGGCAAGCTGGTGCACGTTGTCAGGGGGCAGATCCAGCTTGTCGAGATCGACATCCGCAAGGGATCACCAACCTTTGGCAATCATGTAAGCATTGATGTTTCGGACGTCAACGGTCGCACGGTCTGGATTCCGCCGGGCTTTGCCAATGGCTTCGCCATTCTCAGCGAAGAAGCCGATGTGCACTACAAGTGCACCGCGCTCTACAATCCATCCGGCGAGATCGCGATCAATCCTCTCGATCCACAACTTGGTATTCGCTGGCTGATCGACGATCCGATCCTCAGCGACAAGGACAAAGCAGCCATGACCTTTGCGGAGTATGCTCAGCAGCCGATGTTCTAACGTCGAGCCGTTACTGCAACAGCTCCAGCGCATCGTTCTTTCGCTCCTTGTCGCCCGGTTCTTTCAGACTCAATCCTGAGATCCTGCGGGCAACATTCTTGCCCTCTTCCTCGCGGTCCATCGCGATCAGAACACGCGCATACTCTAGTTCGAACATGATGAAGTCCGGACGCAGCTCCCGTGCCTTCTTCAGATGTTCAAATGCCTCGTCGATGGTACCCCAGGCGAGCCCCAACGGGTAGCGCACGAGCTTCGGCTTCTTCGTCAGATTCAGATGCGCACGTCCAAGGATGTAGTGTGCGGAAGCAAGACGTTGCGGCGTTTCATTGTTCAGCTTGATGGCCGACCACGCATCATCGCGCACAGAGTTCACCACGCCCCCTACCGAGAAGATGCCCTTAAACAGTGCCACCTTGCCATTGGCAGCCGCACGGTAGACATAGCCCGACATTCCCTTACCGTTGATAGCCAGCGCCTTGTTGGCAAACTCCACGCCCTTGGTATACAGCGGAAGCTTGTTGTCTTCTACCTTCTCCTGGTCGCCCAGAATGATGTGCAATCGCGCCATACGATAGAGCACATCGTATGAGGAGGGGGCTTCCTTGTACGCCTGCTCGATGGACTGGCGAGCACCCTTCACATCAAGGGCTTCGATCTGCGTATCAAACGCCGAGCAGAGTGATGAGACGTCTGCGTGGAGATAGACTGCTGTTGTTATCAGCGCGACTATCACAGAAACAAGCTTCTTCATTCAAGCCCCTGAATCGTTGCAGATATTGCCTCAAAAAATACAAACGCCCTGCCATGATAGCATGACAGGGCGTTGAAATGTTCGAGCGGCCGGTTTAGAAGTTGTACCGGACGCCAATTTGAATCTGATAGCGTGAGAACAGGTCATCGTATCCGAACGGATCCTTCTTGTCCGTGTAGCTGAAGATCGGACGGCCGGCATTGATACTGGCATCTTTGATCATCGTTGGCGTGGTCATGCCTTCAAAACGCAGCAGAAGATCGCGGTTGTTATTGACCGAGCGGACGCGGCCCCATTCGCTGTTGACGAGATTGAGGGCATTGATCACATCTACGGTGATCTCGAGTCGATGGCCAACGGCAAACGGATTCGGGATCTCCTGTGCGAGGCGCAGATCCAATTGATGAACGAATGGTTCGCGGGCACCAAAGCGATCGGCAATCTGACCCCGAACCGTTGAGAGATACTCGTCACGTGCGATGTACGATTCCAGCTGTGAACGCGTAGTCGAACTGGCAAGTACGAGCGAGTCGCGACGATTCGCACCGGAACCAACGCTCACCACGCGACCGAGCAGGATCTCATTCTGATCATTGGCATCCTTTGGAACATAGATCAGATCATTCTCCGTCTGTCCGTCGGCGTTGAGGTCACCATCATACACGTAGGAGAAGGGCCGACCCGAGCGCAGCTCATAGAACGCGCTGATCGTTGTTGCATAGCCCCCTCCATACTCAAAGCGCTTACTCACCGAAGCAACAAATCGATGTGGAATGTCAAACAGCGAGGCCGACAGAGTGGCGTCGTTCGGATTATCCTTGACATGATTAAACCGCCACTGTGAGATCGCCTGCGAGGACAATCCTGAGTTGAGATCGAACGAACGACCGTAGGTATAGAACACGCTGGCAAACCAGCCAGTCGAGAACTGCTTGCGCAATTGCGCAGAGATGCTGTAGCTGTATCCCTGATTCGTATTGCCCAGCTCAATGATATTCGTGAACGGTCCGCGCGAGAAGCTTCCTGTCTGCGTCCGTGGCGTCGTGTTGCGTCCGGAATACGTGCCATACACTCCGCGGCCACCCTGAAGCTGCGTGCCGAAGGCCGTTGTGTCTGAACGTGATCCGAGATTGAGATCCGTGTAGTAGATCTCATTGAGGTTCATCGAGTAGATCGCCTCGAATGTTCCAAACACTCCGTCGAGCAGCTCACGATCGGCTGCAAGATTGATGCGAAGACTCTGTGGCATCTTGAAGTCCTGCGACGTGACATTCAGTTCAGTTGTTGAGCCAACGCGCGAATAGAATGCCGGATCCTGTGGGTTGAGGTTCGGATCGAATCGAAGTGTGTCGGTTCCCGATGGACGCAGGTCAAGTCGAGCGATCTCGACGCCCGTATTCGAGAACTGATTGGAGATCCACACAAATGGAATGCGTCCGGTGAAGATTCCAACACCGCCTCGAATCTGAAGGGGCTTTTCGCCCCCTGAATTCCAGTTGAAGCCGATACGTGGAGACCACAGAAGGCTTGAGGACGGCAGGGCATTGGTCTTCAGACCGAGTGGTGTAGTAGGATCACTGTTCAGCTTGATTGTGTCAGCTGTTGGATTGAACGATGCCTCCGTAAGGAAGAGCGGCATGTCGCCACGAAGACCGATCGTAAGCTTGAAACTCTTTGAGACTTCCCATTCATCCTGCACATATAGACCCAGCTGTGCCGTCGAGAACTCTGCCTTCCAGTCATTCGGGAAACCTGGGCGTGCGAACGAGTATTGGAGGCGAGCAGCAACGCCGTTACGGAGATCATTCAGCGAATTAAAGCTCCACGTGCCCGCGTTGTCACGGATGAACAGATTGGAGAATGTGAAGAACTCGTTCTGTGTGCCGACGGTGATCGTGTGATCACCCATTGCCATCGTCAGGTTATCCGTGACCTCAATAACATCGGTCGTGAGTGAGTTACGAAGCGAAAAGTTCTCCGCACCGGCGGAGATGTTGATGCCGGTGATACGAGAGTCGGTGACGTTCACCGTCGGGAAGCGATCGCCAGCGATCTCACGGCTGTCTCGTACCGTCGTCAGACCCACGATGAGCTCATTGGATATGTCATCCGACAGTACAGAGTTCAGCTGCGCAACGGTACTGTTTGTTACGCTGTTGAACGTATACAGGCGATTACCGAGAAGAACAGACGTACGTGACGGGTTGTAGATATCATCAGCTGCGTCGACCATGTTATGACGCAGTGTCAGACGGTTGTTATCGTCGATGTTCCAGTCCAGACGAGCAAAGATCTTATTGCTCGGACGCGTCACCTGCTGATTGTCGAGAGACCCGGCATTGTATCCGTAGGCTGTGGTCAGGATCTGCGCAACCGAGTCCGCAATCGAGCTGATCAGAGAACCATTGGCATTCTGCGTAAAGCCCAGTTGCGGTTTTGGCTGCGTACGGTTCGTTGTTTCGACGTTCACGAACATGAAGAGCTTGTTTTCGATCAGCGGGCCCCCGACGCGCACACCGGTCTGATACTCGGTGAACTCAGAGAATGGTGTCAGAACGGTCGTATCACGATACTCTCCAACCGGAAGGGTGGCGCCATCGGTGCCACGGGAGAGGTAGTTCGTCTGATTCAGATCACCGATCATTCCCTGATTGCGGTAGAATCCATACGCAGAGCCCGTCCACGTGTTTGTTCCGCTGCGTGTAACCGCATTGATGCCACCACCCGAGAATCGACCCTGGCGAACATCATATGGCGAGACAAGAACCTGGAACTCTTCGACGGCGTCCAATGAGATTGGCGTCGTGTTGGCCTGTCCACCAGGAGCCCCGTTCGAGCCCAGACCGAACAGATCATTCAACTGCGTACCGTCGATCTGGATGTTGTTGTAACGGTTGTTGCGTCCACCAACGGATGTTCCGCCCCCTGCCGATGCCGTCTGCGGGGAGAACCGCAGAAAGTCCTGGAAGTTCCGTGAGATCGTCGGGAACGATGTGATCTGCTTCTCTCCGACGGTTTCGGACGCACCCGTGCGATTGGAGTTGATCGGGTTTGATGAGGCAGCTGTCACTTCGATGACCGAGCCGGTGACGGCATCTTCTTCGAGGACAACATCGATGCGTCGCGCTTCACCAAGTCCGAGGGATGCGATGCTGATCTCGGCCTTCTTCCGACCAATCATCGTCGCCGACAGCACGTAGGGTCCACCAATACGTGCACCGGCGATCGAGTACCTTCCATCCTTTCGACTGATCGCTCCATACACTGTACCCGAGGGCACATGTCGAAGTTTGACCGTCGCGCCTGTAATGGCCGACCCGGCTGGTTCAGTTACAGTCCCGTTGACAGTGGCCGTTGTGGTCTGCGCCATTACTGGCGCACCGTTTACACTTAACACGACAGCCAGTGCCAGAAAAAGAGTTGCAAATCGCCTCATACTGCTCCCCGAGTTTAGTTGTTGTCGATCGGCAAACTTCGCAACTCTACGGACCCAAATGTCGTAACGTTTACGTAACAGTATTCGCCATCGTCGGTTATACCATTCATTGTAATCAAAACACATCAATGAAGGTTTCTTTCATTATTGGGGCGGCTGCTTGCGTCATGAGCCATGAAGTGTCGGAACGCCCGTACGATCTGCCATGGGTAGTCATAGCTCTGGAGTATCTCTGATATGACGAAGCGTACTGCCGCACCGAGCACCAGAAGGCACCGGTTAACAGGATCTTTTCAATGGCAGCAAGCTTGTGCAGCAGACGAACTTATCCAGATACCGGACTCATACACCAGCACTCGCTCGTTCATTGCGGATGCTGCTGCAAAGCTCTCCAGAGCTCCGACTTCGTCAACGTCTCGCAACCAGGCAATTCGAAGAATCCGGGCATCTCTCATGAATGCCTTGGCAAGCTTACGAACGTCCTGATCACATGGCGATCGCTGGTCACGCCCCAACTCACTGATAATGCTCAGGTCAACGTGGAGACGCTCGGAATGCTCGCGCAAGGTCGAATCTTACCCTGGAGTTGCAACCTTAGGTACTCACCAGCCTCCCCCTACGTTCGATCGATTCGCTCCGTCGCGGTAGTATCGAGGCAGCGCTGCACCTCGTCGTCGGTGACTTCGGTGAAGTTTTCGTACCACTCACCCACGGCGCCGAAGCAGGCAGGCACATGCAGGACGATGAATTCGTCCACCAGCGAGTGGAGTTCGCGGAGTGCTGCCGATGCAGCAACGGGAACGGCGACGATGATGGAACGGGGCTTCTGGGCCCGTAACGTTCGGACGGCGAACCTGATCGTCAACCCGGTGGCAATGCCATCATCAACGATGATCACGGTCTTACCGCGCGCATCAAGAGGTGGCTGATGATAGGACAGCTCTCGCCGTGCCAGAAGCTGTTGAATTCTGTGGACTTCGCGCTCGACGTAGTCTTTGGGAACATCGCCGTGTCCTTCGGTTACGAAATGGTCGTGCAGGCCAACCGCTCCGATGGCGTATTCCGGACTGTCGGGATGAGAGAGCTTCTTCACCGACAGAACATGCATCGGCCAGCCCAGATGGGAGGCGATCTCGGCGGCCATGGGCACGCCCCCTCTCGGAATCGCGACAACCACCCCGGGATGACGCCGGTGAACCTGAAGAAGCGGAATCAGCTGGTGTACAGCGCTGTGTCGGTCTCGGAAGATCATGTTCGATGATACGGGATGCTTTGGAAGGGGGCTCTACGGCATCTCACGTCCACGAAGTAACCAAAAATGTCATACTGGTATCATTGACGAATTCCGGTATGTACCGACGTTCCCAAAGGAGACAGCGTGCGAGTTTTCATTTTTACGGTCCTGCTGTCGGCAGCACTTTCATCAACCATGACAGCTCATTCTGGTGGTCATGGAAGGGGTCCGGTCTCCACATTTTTGCTCTCCAACGGCCGCCATGTGCACGGCTCCTTTCACAGTGCACGTGGAAGCTGGATCATTCTCGAACAGCGAAGTGGCGCCCTCAAGGCGATTCCGCTCGAGCAGTTCTCGTCGGCCGATCAGCAGCGGCTCGAAGATGAGATCGGCCGTATCACGAAGATGAACGCCCCCGTGGAGGCGCCCAGTCCAATCGTCGTTCAAACGCCCACGTCAGGGAAGGACCACTCCACGGAACTGGCACTCATCGCCTGTGCTCTGCTGCTCGGAACGTTCATGGTAACACGCTCGACCTCCCTGCGCATAGCAGGCACGGCCGGCACCATGCTGCTCCTCTTCCTGTCTGTAAGTCCCGGAACGACTGCACGGATTGTCGAGATCCTCGGACCAACCCCACCGGAGTCCATCGACAGTACCTTTGCGGCATACAAGCCCCGTGTAAAGACGCGCTGGGATGCCACCTACTTTTATGTCGAGAGCAACGGCATGCCAACAGCCATGCCGGCCATGAAGGGCATCACGGCATGGCAGCAGCAGGTGCCGATCCCTCAGCCATACACGGGCAGCAATGCCTGGGCGATTCCCCTTAATCCGGTCATCGCCGACGTACCGGTGTCGCTTGACACTGCCTTGCACACAGGCGCGGTAGCCATTGCCGTTAACGGAGTGCCGGTGTTCAATCCAGAAAATAATCGAGGAGAGTTTTCACAGGACATCGGAGAACTCGATGCATTTGGCGGACACTGCGGTCGGGCCGACGATTATCACTACCACATCGCACCGGTTCATCTTACTCCGAAGGGAACCATCAAGATACCGGTAGCATGGGCGCTTGACGGCTACAAGCTCTACGGCTACGAGGAACCCGACGGAACGGTAGCCACGAATCTTGATCAGCACCTCGGCCATCTCTGGAACGGCGAGTACCACTACCACGCCATCGATAAGAAACCATACATGATCGCTTCGATGCGCGGCAAGATCACCATCCAGAATGATCAGGTAATGCCACAGCCACGCGCTGCAGGTGTGCGCACCTTCTTGCAGGCGCTAAAGGGGGCCACCATCACGGATCTGCGTCAGTGCGATACGAATCACTTCGCCCTGCGCTACGAGGTTAACGGCAAGACGAGCTTCGTGAACTACCGCTGGGACAGTACCGGCAAGAACTTCGTGTTCAACTTCGTAAAGACCGATTCCGCTCGGACTACGTTCACCTATACCCGTAAGTGACCTCCATGAGAACAACCATCAAACTCTGTGTCCTCATGGTAATGGCATGTCTCGGTTCATTGGTTCTGTCGGCCCAGCGTCCGCATACGAAGTCCATGAAGCGTATCCCGGATACCGGACAGAATGGCGACTTCACGACCGTGCCCGGAGAAGACAGTGATGTAAAGATCGGCACGCCAGTGTATTTCGTTCAGCAGGATGTTGTGATCGACACCGTCACCGGGCTGATGTGGCAACGCACGGACGGCGGCGAGATGGCCTGGGAGAAGGGGGCTTCGTATTGTGAAGCTCTTACGCTTGGCGGGTTTTCCGACTGGCGCATGCCCACCTCACAGGAGCTGTTCACCATTCAGGACCTCGGGCGGAAGAATCCGGCACTGCCGGAGGCCTTTACCAACACCGGCGCCGAATACTGGTACTCCTCAGACCTTCTTGTCGGCGATGCCTCGCGTGTGTTCGCCACCAACTCCGGTGGTGGCATTGGCCCGCATCCGAAGAATGAGACCATCTCTTCCGGAGGGACGAAGAAGTTTCATGTGCGTGCAGTGCGGGCCATGCAGCCCCCTGTCAATCTTCCTGTCCACTTTACCGACATGGGCGCAGACCTCGTGCGCGACAACGCCACAGAGCTGGTCTGGCAGCAGTACTGCCATCCCGTAGCATTAACCTGGGAAGACGCACTCCGCGTGGCTGATACGCTCTCGTTAGGGGGCTTTACCGACTGGCGCATGCCGAACATCAAGGAGCTGCACACCATCCGCGAGCAGCAGGAAAAGGGTCCGTGTGTAGATCTCCTGTACTTCCCCTGCGTAGCGTCCACAACAACGTTATGGTCATCCACGACGCTGATCTCACAGAACAACGATCAGGCGTGGACGATGAAGGCGGACCTTGGTGTGATCACCTACGATAAGAAGAGCCTCAAGATGAAGCTCCTCTGCGTGCGAGGGGGCTCACCGGACGTAACATCGGTGGACGATGAGCAGCAGCAACCAGAGCTGGGTCTCTATCCGAATCCGGCCTCCGGACTCGTTGCACTTCCCATCGGAACGGTGCGCGTAACACTTTATGATGTGACCGGCTCAGCTGTGCTGACGGCTACCGACGTGCTGAGCATTGATGTCTCATCACTCGCTGCCGGTTCGTACTATTGCCTTCTGGTTGACGCATACCAACGAGTGCGGACAACACCTCTCAACAAACGCTGATCCCGGGGAGCATACAACATGAAATCACTGCGGGCGTTCTGCACTCTACTCGCTACAACCTCAGTCATCGCGCTAGCCCAGCCAACGCATCCGGCCATCACGTCGTGGATTCAGAATACGACCGGCATTACGGGTCGGCACTACATGAAGGGTAACCCTACACCGGTAGTCGACACGTTTCAGGCGAACTGCCAGCTGGTTCAGTACTCGGCGGACTATGCCTACGTTCGGTGTAATGGCATTCCGGCCTACGTGATCGGACCGTACCAGGACGGTAATCCGGCACAGGCCGTCGGACGGAGCTACCTGTTCAAGATCCCGCTCAAGCCGCAGGTAAACAACGGTACAAAGACGGCGGTTGGACTGGGACACATCGCTGTGCTCATCAACGGCGTTCCGGTCTATAACTACGCCGATGCGCGGTCGTACAACAATGGCAATGTGTGGCATCAGAACGCCATCGTGTTTGAGCGTACGGGCTTCGACTGCGCTAAGGGTCACCCAGCCCCCTTACAGACAGGTCCGCCGGGTGCGGGGGGTGGGGGCGGTGGCACTCAAGGACAGTACCATCACCACCAGGATCCATCGGCCTTCAACATCGCCAAGGTCAAGATGTCCGACGTGTGCGATATGTACCTGGCTGACGGACTCTACGTACCAGACGCTACCAAGCACGGTCCGCTGATCGGCTACTCGTTCGATGGCTTCCCGATCTACGGTGCCTATGGCTGGGTAACGGAAGGGGGCAAGCAGGTCGTCAAGCGTATCACCCCAAGCTACCGGCTACGCAGCATCACGGAGCGCACAACACTGGCCGACGGAACAAAGCTGGCGCAGGCGCAGTATGGTCCGACACTGACTGCTCAGCCCCTTGGCTCTTATGCGGAGGACTATGAATTCGTTGAAGGGTCGGGCGATCTCGACATTCATAACGGACGCTTCTGCACCACACCGGAGTATCCCGAAGGAACGTACGCCTACTTCGCAACGATCGATGCCGACGGAAACTCGGTGTATCCGTATGTGATCGGTCCAACCTACTATGGCGTAGTAGTCACTGACAACTTCGCCGTACGAGGTCCGGGTGCAGGATCCACTAACGTCCGCATCACTGAATCGGTACAGACGTACCTGGCAACGACATCTGTGAATGACAATGCAGTGCTTTCTACCATCACAGTGTTTCCGAACCCCGCAGCCGACGTGCTGATCATCCAGGTCACATCACCGATGACCGAGTCGGCCTCTGTCGAACTTGTCGACCTTGGTGGTCGCATCGTCCGCACTTCCACGATCAAGCAAGGCAGCACGATGTGCTTCCTCGATGTGCAGTCACTCTACGCCGGTGCGTATGTTGTGCGCATCACCCG
>DNLG01000153.1:14096-14686 GCA_003488525.1 Bacteroidota bacterium
GCTCAGCAGGGGGCTCTGAGACTGCAGTTTCAGCCGACCTTTAATGGCCAGCGCGTTGCCTTCGACAGCACGACGTATCAGACCACGTCGGGAGCACGCATTACCTTCAGCATGCTGAAGTTCTACGTCTCGGGTATCACGATCCACGGCATGGACAGCTCGTCGATCAGCACGTCCGACCACGTGCTTGTTGACGTGACCGAGCCGCATGAGGTTGATGTTCCAGGAGCCCCTTGGGGCCGGGGACGGGCCGTGTCGTTCACCATTGGCGTCGATAGCATCGTCAACGAGCAGGGTCCACGCGAGGGCGCTCTCGACCCGCGCAACGGCATGTACTGGACCTGGGCCACGGGCTACATCTTCTTAAAGCTCGAGGGCACACTCGAAGCACCCGGCGTTGCACGGCGCGTCTATGAGATCCATGTAGGGGGCTACAAAGCCCCGTACCGAAATACGTTCAGCGTAACTCTTCCGGTAGAGGGTCGCTCGTGGCGGGAACCACTGATCGTAGATGTGGCGCTCGACCGGTTCTTTGATGCCGAACCGGCCTTCGACATCACCAAGCGTCCGAGCGTCACCGATGCACGGCA
>DNLG01000153.1:14897-15090 GCA_003488525.1 Bacteroidota bacterium
TCAAGGGGCTCGCGCTGGCACTCATCGCCATCTCTGTTGCTGTGATTGCGCGCAATTACAACAACACCGACACCGCGCGCATACCCCAGCCACCGGGCTTTCCCGAGCGCGTGTATCGTGGCGGTCCGTGCGTAAGCGACTCAGCCGTGGCGGCTCTGGGCGCGATGCTCTTTGAAGACCCTATTCTGTCGGT
>DNLG01000153.1:15291-16254 GCA_003488525.1 Bacteroidota bacterium
ACGCCCTCAGTCACGGCGTCGAGGGTCGCATCGGACGTCGCAACGTCCCGGCCCTGCAGAACCTTGCCTGGCAGACGTCGTTTATGTGGGACGGCTCCATTGCCAACCTCGACATGCAGTCGCTCAGCCCCATCACGGGTCACGAAGAGATGTCCGAAAACCTGGATCATCTTCTCGCAAAGCTCAACGCTCACCCGACATATCCATTGCGCTTCCGCAGCGCCTTCGGAGGCGACACCATCACCATCCCGCGCGTGCTGCGCGCGCTCGGACGCTTTGTGGCCGGACTTGTCTCGGCCAACTCCCGTTACGACCGCGCCATGCAAGGCAAGGACACGCTTGCCGAGAATGAGCAACGGGGCTTGCAGCTCTTCCGACGTCACTGCGCCACGTGCCACACCGAGCCGCTCTTCACCAACAACGGCTTTGCGAGCAACGGTCTGCAGCCCAACGCCGCATCACCAGACAGCGGACGCATCCGCATCACGCATGATCAGCGCGACCTTTTCCGCTTCAAGGTTCCGTCGCTACGGAACATCACTCGCACCCATCCCTACATGCACGACGGACGCTTGAAACGTCTGCGCGATGTTCTGGCCCACTACTCCAACACCGCAGCCCTTCCTGACCACACCGACCCGCGCGTGCGCGCCATCGGCCCCCTGACAGATGCCGAACGTAAAGACATCATTGCGTTTTTGATGATTCTGGAGTAGGTGACATCCGCATCAGCTGCTTTGTATCAAACCCCAGCTCGGCGGCTTTTGCAGAGAGCGTTGCGTACACGCCTTCATCTACCTGTGGGGTGCGCGACATCATCCAGAGGTAGGAGCGTCCGGGTTCTCCCACCAGCACATGCTGATACGCACTGTCGAGCGCAAGGATGTAATAATCGCCCTTGAACGGCCAGAAGAACTGCACCTTGAGCTTGGCATTGTTCGAGCCCTCAACAGGGAACGCCTT
>DNLG01000118.1:0-621 GCA_003488525.1 Bacteroidota bacterium
GATCGTGCGCTCGGGGTTCTTCACTTCTGCCGAGGCAAACGTGATGTTGTTCCAGGCATCGCTGGAGAAGATCGACCCAACCATCGACACGGCGATGACGGCTAGAAGAGGCATTCCGATGCGCGAGGCAAAACCGTACGACTCCTGCTGCGCGGCCGACAGATCCGCCACATGGGGTGTCACGCCGTCGATCCAGAGAGAATCGATCGCCGCGGCAAGTGAGCCGTTGGACAGACCATAGATGATGCCAGCGGCGGCCAGCGCAACCACGCTGATGATCTTGGTGGATGTGAAGGTGTTCTGAATGAGTTTGCCCAGGCTTACGCCGCGGGAGTTGAGCCACGTAAGGAACAGAATCGACGATATGGCAACAGCCTGGGCTGCATTGATGCCAAAGCCCCCTATCATGAACAGAACATTCGATTCTCCCACCGCCGGAACAAGTGCCGCGGTGTACTTGGCAAAGGCCATGCCCACGGCTGCGATCGTGCCGGTCTGGATCACCGTGAAGAGCGTCCAGCCGTAGAGGAATCCGGCAAGCGGACCAAATGCCTCACGCAGGTACACGTACTGTCCGCCGGCATGCGGAAGAAGTCCCGCCAGTTCACCATACGACAGCGC
>DNLG01000118.1:803-1219 GCA_003488525.1 Bacteroidota bacterium
GAACCAACCATGCGT
Source organism: Bacteroidota bacterium (assembly GCA_003488525.1). Lineage (GTDB taxonomy): Bacteria > Bacteroidota > Ignavibacteria > Kapaibacteriales > Kapaibacteriaceae > UBA10438. Next base: position 819 of record DNLG01000118.1, read on the forward strand.
GCGATGTCGGCACTCACAATGAAAACGCCGGACCCAATCATGGATCCGGCGACGATCATCGTAGCATCAAAAAGTCCGAGCTCACGTTTGAAACTCATGGTGCAGATACCTTACTTCAGAAAGTGTGCCCAGATAACGTAGGCAAGAAAGGCAAGCGAACCAATGCCCACGATCATGCGCACGTTGCCGAGAGAACTCCAGGACTTGCCCTTGTTGACCACAGAGTGGTTGATTCCGTAGAAGAAGTAGATCAGAAGTCCAATGGCCAGCCACGCACCCAGACGTTCCCACGTGGGCAGCGGCAGCGGCAGCATCTGCATCAGGCAGATCACAATACCGGCGATCGGTACGAACGGCACCCATGGCGTGCGGAACGGACGCTCGATATCGGGATGCGTTCG
>DNLG01000118.1:1461-5580 GCA_003488525.1 Bacteroidota bacterium
CCGGTGATAAGCGTTGAAACGATCGGTGTCTTGAATGTCGGGTGAACCTTGCCAAACACTGGCGGAAGCAGACCATCGCGCGACATCGTGAAGAAGATGCGTGGCTGACCCATGAGCATCACCAGAATCACGGAGCTCAGGCCGGCAATGGCACCGATCTTGACAAGGGGCGAGAGCCATCCAAGTGCGAGTGAGCCGTCGGGAAGACGCGCTGCATCCACGGCCACAGCGATCGGATCAGGAACGTTCAGCATGGTGTAAGGAACAATACCCGTGAGCACCAGCGAGACCAGAATGTACAGCACCGTGCAAACGGCCAGCGACGCAAGAATTCCAATCGGCATGTCGCGCTGCGGATTCTTGGCCTCCTGCGCCGCGGTCGACACGGCGTCGAATCCGATGTATGCAAAGAAGATGACGCCGGCAGCTCGGAAAATGCCGCTCCAGCCATACTCACCGAAGTTTCCGGTGTTCTCCGGAATGAATGGCGTCCAGTTCTCCGCATTCACATACTGAAATCCGAAGCCGATGAACAACAGGATCACGATGAGCTTGATCACGACGATCACGTTATTGAACGTTGCCGACTCACGGATGCCCTTGATCAGGAGGATCGTAATAAGCAGGATGATCAGCACCGCCGGAAGATTGATCACCGACGACGTTGCCACAAAGCCCGTCGCTGGATCAAAGGCAAGGGGCGCGGCACGGAACGCCTCAGGAACGGCAAATCCGAGATTCTTCTCCAGGAAGCTGATGACGTAACCGCTCCATGCCACCGCCACCGTCGACGAGGCAAACAGATATTCAATGATCAGATCCCATCCGATGATCCAGGCGAACATCTCACCTACGGTGGCGTAGGAGTACGTATAGGCACTGCCGGCAATCGGAAGCATCGACGCAAACTCCGCATAGCAGAGTCCGGCAAAGCCGCAGGCGATCGCAGAAATGATGAAAGAGACCACCAGCGCCGGTCCGGCATACTGAGCCGCGGCAACGCCGGTGATGGAAAAGATGCCGGCGCCGATGATGGCTCCGACCCCGAGTGACGTCAGATTCAGCGCGCCAAGCGTCCGGTGAAGACCGGATGTCTCCCCATGCGCGTCTGACTGCAGATCCGTCACACTCTTCTTCGTAAAGAGCATTCAACCCCTCATAAAGAATTGATCATGTCATTGAGAACTAGGGGGACAATATACGCGCCGGAATGAACGATTCCTGCCCCGAGTTCGTTATATCGCGCCGAGCGCAAAATGCTCGTACGGGTCACTTTTTGCACACATTCTTTCAATCGGAGAACACCATGGCTGTTGCCGTCGGTACCACTGCACCAGATTTTACCCTTCTCGATGCCGACAAGAACCCGGTGTCGCTTTCTGCCCACGCCGGCAAGAGCGTTGTCGTTGCCTTCTTCCCTGCCGCCTTCACGGGCGTCTGTCAGGACGAGCTGTGCACGTTTCAGGGGGCTCTTCAGCGCCTCAATGGCGTCAACGCTGCCGTTGTGGCCATAACGGCCGACATTCCATTTGCGAACAAGGCCTTTGCCGTTGCCAACGGTCTGGAGTTTCCGATCCTGTCGGACTTCACGCTCTCGACGATCAATGCCTATGACGTTGCCTTTGAGAACTTCGCCGGTATTCCGGGTCTGACGCGCTCACACCGGGCGGTCTTTGTTGTGGGTCCGGACGGCACGATCACGTATTCAGAGGTGACGGCCAATCCTGGCGTGCTGCCAGATTTCGACGCGCTCTACGCCGCCATCGGCGCGTAAGCATTCGCTGCTTCGGCAGCCGCCGGCAGACGTCGACATATCGCATAAGCAGAAACGGCCATCCAAAGGATGGCCGTTCTGCTTAGCGCTCTTCCCACGAGGACTGCATCCTCTTTATGCTACATGCCTTCCCCCAAAGTCATGTTTTCCGTGGGAACCGTTACGTTAGGTTGTCTGCGCTGCTTTCTTGGGTCGACCGTATCGACGCTCCGATTTCTTCTTAAGTCCTAGAGCTGTAATCTCGTCTGAATCATCGCCGTACTGCGCGATGACCTGTCGCTTGACACCCAGTACCAGATCATGGAAGGCGTTCTCAATACGGATCGCCTCATCCCGCGCCTTCGCGGCAGCCTCACTGGCTGCCTGCTCGGCCTGTTCGGCTGCCTTCACCCTCTCCAGTGCCTCTCGCAGTTTATCCGACGTGAACTCCTTATTGGATGGGCTGTAATCCTTCAGGTTCAGGACGGCCTGCGCCACTTCCTGATCCTGCATGAGGACCTTATGCGTCACCCTGATGGTTGTCCGTCGTGACATCTCTTGCGAATTCCCCGAAGCACCGGTGAACTAAGACTTATGCTGCATGCCTACCGAATTCCGTCGGCGTTGATCAAACAACACGACAAATATAACTGAGTTTCAAGCACATGCAAGACAGGTACAGAACATTTTTTTGATTTACGACAACACCGATATTCGTTTTCAAGGGGCTGAATCGACTTTCTCAACTCCTGAAGCCCCCACAACATCCTCACTTCGGGGGTTGTCAGGCGTACAAGACACTTCAGACGCGAATACATCTACTGTGTGCGGCTACAAACTCTATTGCTGCCGGACAATATTCGATGAGCCCCTTGCCAGCACAATAGGCACCCCGGGCTAGCGTCACACGCATCGCGCGCAGAGCGTACGCCGTCTTGCACCAGGACGACACTGCGCCGTAGATTTGGGCCTTCCCACTCCTTCCAACAGCGAGACTTCCATGATGTTTATCCTTGCCGTGCTGGCCGCGCTGGCCATAACTATTGCCCCTGGCGCCCGGGCGCAGACATCCGGCGGTTCTGGAAGGGTCGACCGCATCACCTTGCAAGGTGACGGCAAGGGTCCGATCACGCCGCAGCTTCAGGCCTCCCAGATCAAGCAGACCCTTCGGATTCTTGATAACGTCGACATCCGTGCCATTGAAGTTGACGTGTTTATCGACGTCCGGAATCTGCTTTCCCGCGCTGTGAATGGCAAGGCCGACTCGGACCTCCTGAAGGTTGAGCTCACGCCGGACCAGACGGTCAACCTTGATCTGCTCTTGCAGCGCAGCAAGGTTTCGGGGGCAGACTCCGTCACCGTCAGCTCCATGCGTGCAGCCCTCACCAAGGCCACGTCGTCTGCGTCGCCAAAGAAGAAGTAACTCGCACCACACTGCAGGATCAGCCCCCCTGCCATCTTGTGTCGCACCCCGCCAAAACCGTACCTTTGCACTCTTTTTCACACCACCACTGCCGTACACCATGAAAATATTCGCAATGATCGCAGTAGCCGGCGTCCTCTTCCTGGGCAGCACGGACTCTTTTGCTCAAGGCTCACTCGCTCCGGCTGCTCAGGCTCCGGTTGTGCTGAAGCCAAAGCTCAAGCTCGCCTACATCCAGGGCGCTGTCCAGTTCCTGGGCGGCATCGAGATCCGCGGCAACGAAGTCGATGCATTCCTCGACGTTCGCAAGGTCCTTTCCGATGCCATCGACGATGCCACAAAGGCCAAGAAGACCGCCGATGATGTCATCACGGTTGAAATGCGCGGCGATCAGATCCAGAACCTGGCACTGCTGATGCAGCGCGGCACGCTCAAAGGCTCCGAAGCCGACACGTTCAAGGACATCATGAATGCTCTGAACGAATCTGTGAAGGCCGCCCAGGGCTCAGGCAAGTAACCGCTGAACCCCCTGACGTTTGCAAAGCCCCCTGATCACCCGGTCAGGGGGCTTTTCGCTTACTTTGCATCCATGGATATCGTGGATGTCTGCAATCACTGCCTCAGCCTGCCCGGCACAGAAGAGACCTTCCCCTTCGGTCCCGACGTGATCGTCTATAAGGTCAACAGCAAGGTGTTCTGTCTGGTCCCGCTCGATGCCCCCACACAACAATTCAACGTCAAATGCGACCCGGAAACAGCCGTTGAACTCCGCGAACGCCACGCCTGCGTCCAACCGGGCTTCCACATGAACAAGAAACACTGGAACACCATCACCATCGATGGCTCGCTCACCCCAACCGAGATCCGCCACTGGATCGATCATTCGTATGGGTTGGTGAAGAAGAAGGTGTGAGGTGTGGGGTGTGAGGTTTGAGGTGTGAGG
>DNLG01000063.1:0-2877 GCA_003488525.1 Bacteroidota bacterium
ACCTCAAACCTCAAACCTCACCGCATACTTCGCCATCATGTCGAACTCAAGATTGACGTGTTGACCGACGTGGGCATGGCGCAGGTTGGTGACGTCGAGTGTGTGTGGGATGATGGCCACTTTCAGTCGGGTTGGTTCGAGATCGGCAACGGTCAGCGAGATCCCGTCGATCGTGATGGAGCCGACGGGGATGAGCAGTCGGCGGTAGTTGGCGGGGAAGCTCACCCACATTTCCCAGACATTGCCATCGTCGACGATCACATCGACGGTGCCGGTTGTATCGACGTGACCCTGCACGAGATGTCCGCCAAGGCGATCGCCGAGGCGCATGGCACGTTCCAGGTTCACAACAGCCCCCTGGCCGAGCATGCCGATCGTGGTCTTGCTGAGGGTTTCCTGGATCACGTCGGCCGAGAACGTTGTATCGGTCAGATCCACGACGGTGAGGCAGACGCCGTTCACGGCGATGCTGTGATCGATGGCGGCATCTTCCAGCACGCGTTGGGCCGAGACGACCAGTCGACGTCCGGCCGCTGTTGGGGTTGACGAAACGATGCGCCCCGTTTCTTCGACAAGTCCAGTGAACATGTTCTAGCGTCCGCGAATGAAGGTTGTGACAAGTTCGATATAGCTCTCAAGACCCATTGTCGCCGGGATCGTCGTGTGGTTGGCACCGTCGATTGGTCGGATGATCTTTGGCTGTGGTGCCAGTGCCGAAAGCACCATTCCGTTGGCCTCGTAGCCCACGAAGGTGTCTCCCGTGCCATGAAGCATCAGGATTGGCGAGCTGACCTTGACGATCTGCGCGCGGTTGTCAAACGCCCCCTCCATGAGGTAGCCACCGGGGATGTTCAGGATGGTGCCGCTTTGCACAAGTGCCTCGCTGGAGGCGAAGATCGATTCCGTGATCACGGCCTTGGGTCGATGCAGCACTGTTGCGCTGTACAGGCAGGCAAAGCCGCCAAGTGAATAGCCGTAGTCGACGATCTGTGATGTGTCGACGTCGGGACGCGAGCGTAGATAGTTCAGCGCGGCGGCGGCATCGGATTTCATGCCATCCTCAGAGCTTGTGCCCGTGCTCATACCGTATCCGCGGTAGTCATAGATGAAAACATCAAAGCCGGCACGGTAGAGAAGTTCTACGCGATCCCAGTACTCCTGAATGTTGTGCTTGTTGCCATGATGATACAGCACGGTGGGATGGGGCTCGATGCGCAGGGAGTCGGGCTGCCTGACGAAGAAGCCATACAATGTTTCGTCGCCGGAGGTGAGGGTGACTTCCGTTCGGTTGGCTGAGGGGATAACCGCCGTCGACAGAGCATACGACTCCAGCGGTAATGTGTTGAACAGAAAGCTGTCCATGCTGCAGCCGGCCGAGGCAAGCGCGATGGCGATCAGGCAGGGTAGTGCGCGGATCATAGAGCGATGACTCCACCGAGATAGATACCGAAGGAACCGCTGCCGCCGATCGAGGACTCACCTTCGAACACGCCGAAGCGCGTGTCGACGTTTGAAGCCTGCCAGATGGTTTCAACCTGCAGACGAACGCTGTTGGAGACGGAGAACTGATATCCGGCAAAGGGGCTTATCAGCCCCCTCCACGGGTCGAGCTGCAGCGTCAGGTGCGAGCCGAGGTAGGCAAGAGACGACTCGCCGACGCTCCACGAAGCATTGGCCGACAGGTTCGGATACAGGCGCGCGGGCGCTGTGCGGGCGATGCTGACAAAGCCCAGGAGCTGCATGCCAAGGGTCAGCTCGGGAATCGCCTGGTTCTGGCGCATCGCGCGGACGCTGGCTCCGGCTTCCAGACCAGCAACGCCAAAGGCGGCCATCGTCAGGTGGGTTCGTGCGTGCACGGTCACGTCATCACTCGCGCCATAGGCATAGCCGCCTGTGAGATAGGGCACGAGACCTGTTGGCGTGGAACTAGGCACGACGGCTCCACCTAGCGATGCGGTAATGGCGCTGGCCCCCTTGTCGAGAACTCGCACGGGCTGCACGGCCGAGCATCCGATCAGCACCGACATGACAATTCCCGTCAGCACCGCCGCGCTCACAAAGCGTGCATGAATGTCCGTTTTCATGCGCGAAGATACCACGTCACGTGCTGACGATCCCGGCCGCAGACGGGCCGAATGATGGCTGGAGGGAGATTTCGTAACATCGCACCGATATGTCACGCTGGGTAGCATCTTCAACAGACTCTTCGCTGATCTCGGCGCTTGCTTCGGCGACGTCGCAGCAGGCGATGGCGGAGCTTCCGAGCGGACCCGTGATCGTTGTTGCGCCGACCGCCGCGCAGAGGCCGCACCTTCTGCGCACGTGGCTGCTGACGCGTCCGCATGACCCGTCGCCGGTGATCGTCACGATGGCGCAGTTCGTGCGTCGGTTCGGTCAGCAGGTCGTCCGCGACGGACCACGTATTCTTCACGAGTCGGCCGTAGGTGTACTTCTGCGTCATGCCTCTGCAGAGCATCCTTCGGTTGCCTCGCTGGGCCTGTCGGCCGAGACCATCGTCCGCTGGGCGCAGCACGACCTGTCGCCGGATGATCTCGAAAAGACTTCTGATGACAACAGCGCCCCCTCCCGCTCAATGCGTATCCGACGCGATGCGGCCGGCGTGTGGCGTCGACTTCACGAAAGCTATGGCTGGCGAGGTTGCGATCGCGGTACGTATGCGCGCATTCTCGCCGGACAGATCAGTCCGGCTCATCAGGCCGGTTACCTTCATGTTGACGCAACGCAGTACTCGCGTTTGCTGGTCATGGACACGCACGGCATCACGCCTATCGACCGACTGCTGCTGATGCGTCTGGCCGAAGGGGGCTGGGACATTGGCATTCGATTCTGCGACGAACCCGGAATAGTGCTGGAAGA
>DNLG01000063.1:3101-7922 GCA_003488525.1 Bacteroidota bacterium
GTGCCGCAGCAGATCACCATTGCGCAATGTGCGTCACGTCTCGACGAGGTGCGCACGGCTCTTATGGAGGTCCGCCACATGGTCGCATCGGGCGGTGCTCTTACGGACATCTGTCTGTGCCTGCCGGGATCGACCGACTACCGCCAACTGCTGGATCAGCAGGCGCGCCTCTACGGCGTGCCACTTGCGATGTCTCTTCCTCGGCGGGTGGCCACAACGCGCATCGGAGCAGCTATTGCTGCGGCATGTCAGGTCATGACAGGGGGCTGGCAGCGTATTGATCTTCAGCGACTGTTTGCCGAGCCCCTTCTGGAATCGATCCGCGCTACCGGCGCGGCCGACCTGATCGAGATCGCCCTGCGCGATCGGATCCGTGGCGGTCTCGGAGTGGAGCACTGGCATGAGCGACTCGAATGGGGCTTGCAGGCCACGCTTGCCTCGAAGGAGCGCGCTTCCGAATCGGGCGATGATGTGTTTGCCCGCGACCGCAGTGTGCGTGCATATGAGCGTGCTCGTGGAGTTGTGCAGCGCCTTGAGAGTCATCTTCACGTCGCATCCACCGAGGAGCTCCCGGGCGTCGACTTTGCGTCGATGATCATGGAGTCGGTCGTTGGTGGCCTGCAGCTGGACGAGGCACTCGAGCGTGCGCTTGTTGCCGGCCAGGCCGTAGCAGATGATTCCGTGATCGAGGTGGAACTGGAGGCATTTGATAAAATTCGTGATAGTCTGACGCTCTATGCGAGTCTGGCGCAGGACCATGAACTCCCCGCACTGACCCTTGCCGAGCATGTCTCTGCCTGGTGGGGCATGGTCGAAAAGATGTCGATCGACGTCGGTACGCACCATGCCGGTGTGACGGTTGCCACTCCGGCTGAGCTCCGCAGCCGGCGGTTTCGGCATGTCATCGTGCTGGGCTTTATCGACGGTGAGTTTCCGCGAACGGCCGGTAGCTACTTCGACGAGGAGCTCCTGCCGCTGGTGGCGCGTCGGCTGGACGCTGAGGCCATGGCTGACATGCTGGTGGCGGCCATCGGCGGACGTCTTACGATGCTGCTGCCAAAGATGATCGACGATACGCTGACCATCCCATCGACCTTTGCCGCACTTGTGCCGCAGGCACAGTTTGTGCAGGCCGACGAGCCCCCTGTGGCTGCACATCAGCACGATACCCGAGACGTCGGCGAGGCCTACCGAGCGCAGCAGCATGTACAGCTCTTTGCCGGCGCGCAGGGCGAAGTTCCCGAGGAGATCGCGCAGGAGCAGAGCCGGCGCATGAGCGCATCGCGATTTGATGCCATGACAAAGTGTCCGTTTGCCTACCTGGCTACAAAGGTCATGCGGCTCGATACCGCTTCGAGCGACGACGCAAGGCTTACGGCACTTGAGCGTGGCAACGTGATGCATGAGCTTATCGCGGAGTTCTTCCATCGCGTGATGCCGCGGCAGGCACTTGCGGACGTTACCAGGGAAGAGCTTCTTTCGCGACGTGTCGAACTCGACCCGGCAGGGATTGAGCGCTACTGGGAACTGCTCTGTCGGTTGGTTGATGAGTATGCCGAGCGTCATGCATGGACGCATACCTACGCCGTGGCTGAGCGTCAGGCCCTTGTCGGGTCGCCCGCCATGGCTGGCCTTCTGCGGCGCTGGCTCGAACTGGAGATCGAGTATCAGCAGGAGACGGGCTTTGCGCCGGCGCTGTTTGAGCTGACGCTTCAGGAGGATCTTGTTGTTGATGGAGGTGCCGTGAGCGTGGCACTTCCCATCACCGCGCGTATCGACCGTGTGGATCTGCGTCAGGCGGGTGATGACCTTGAGTTCACGGTCAACGACTACAAGCCGTCGGCCTCCAACTATGCGATGAATGCCGTTGTAGAGGGCACGCTTTCGCAGATGCCCATCTACCTCAAAGCCACAGCAACGTGGCTCGCACGTCATGGCGTGCCAGCTACAGGCGTCGGCGCTGTGTACCGTTCGTTCGGGTCGTCCATCAATCAGGCCGAGGACCCCATGAACAAGGTCGTTCTCTACGATCAGAGATTGAAGGGGGCTGGCCGGTCCCGCACGATGAAGTTCGCGCAGATTTCTAAATCTCTTGCCGATCTGCCGGAGCTCACACTCGCCGAGCAGGTCGATCGTATTCTGCCGCAGCTTCTTGCGCCGCGTGCGGAGATCCTCGGCGGGACCTTTGCAGTGCGTCCGGCGAAGTATGCCTGTCAGACATGTCGAATGAGCGAATTCTGTCGAATCCGTCAGTGGGGTCCTGCCACTGCCGATGAGAAAGGTCACCACGCATGAAGAAAACTCAAGGTCTTTCGCTGCCCGTCAGCAAGCTTCGCTGGACATGTCCGAGCGAGCAGTTGCCGTTTACACGGACGACAAGAGAGGTTCGCCCCCTTCAGAAAATCGTCGGACAGGACCGGGCGATCGAAGCTCTCGAAATGGGTGCCCGCATCCGCAGTCAGGGGTACAACATCTGGGCCTCGGGCGTCGTGGGTACGGGTCGCATGACCACGGTGCGACGGATCCTCGATGAGGTGAAGGCCGAGCGTCCGACGCTCTTTGACTTTGCCTACGTCCACAACTTCAAGCATCCTGACCAGCCCGTTCTGCTGCGCTTCCCGGCCGGCGAGGGCCGGATCTTTCAGCGCATGATGGACGAATGCCTGATGGTGATTCGTCGTCGCATTCCGCAACTGTTCGAAGAGGAGCAGTTCCAGTCGTCACGCAAGAAGATCATCCAGGAGTTTCAGACCAAGGAGAAGAACGTTCTTGCGGAGTTCGATCAGAAGATCCGTCCGTCGGGCTTTGTGCTCGGTCAGCTGCAGGACGAGTCGGGCACACGTCCGGAGATCTTTCCGGTCGTTGATGGTAAGGCTGTTACGATCGATGAGATCGACGAGCTTGTGGCAGGGGGCAAGGTCACCGAGAAGCAGGCCGCTCAGATCGCCGACGTCTATACTGTTCACCAGGAGGAGCTGGCCGAGATCGGACGTCGGTCCATGCGCGTGCTGACGGATTTCCGTCGTGAGATCGGTCAGTTCGATCAAGCCGCCGTGGGCATTCTGCTGCGATCGGTTTTTGAAGAGATGCTGCAGAGCTTTCCGCGCGATCGTGTGCGCCTGTTCATCGAAGGGGTCACGACGCATATCCTGCAGAATGTTGACGAATATGTTCGTGTATACCGGGCCAAGGCCGCGGGCGCTACGGACGAGTCGATCGAAGAAAGTGCCCGGCATCTTGAGCGTGTTACAACGGTCAATCTGATCGTCGACAATTACGAGACCACCACCGCACCGGTGATCGTTGAGACGGCACCAACCTATGCCTCACTCTTCGGAACCATCGAGAAGCGGATGGATGCACGGGGCTTTATCCAGAGTGATTTCACGCAGATCCGTGCCGGCTCGCTGCTGCGCGCCGACGGTGGATTCGTTGTAATGAATGCCATTGATGCGCTCAGTGACGGGGCTATCTGGACATCGCTCAAGCGCATGATGCTGTATGGTCGACTCGAGATTCAGTCGGCCGACACGCAGATGACGCTCACAACGATCAAGCCGGATCATATCAATGTTGACGTCAAGGTCATCCTGCTCGGCGACCCTGCCGTGTACCTTGCGCTATGGGCTGCCGACGAGGACTTTCACAAGATGTTCAAGGTGCATGCCGAATTCGAGGCTGATACACCGCGCTCGAAGGCCATGATCCAGAACTACTGCGCATTCCTGTCGCACCTGGCTACCGAGGAGGCTCTGCTTCACTGCGATCGCGGCGGAGCATCGGCCATCATCGAGTGGGCAGTGGCATTTACAGACTCGCAGGAGAAGATCTCGCTGCAGTTCAGTTACGTGGCCGACCTTCTGCGGGAGGCCTCGCATTTCGCGCGAGCCGTCAAGGCCTCCGTGGTGCGGCGCGAGCATGTGCAGCGAGCACTCGACATGCGCCATCGGCGCAGCGCCCGTGCTGATGAAATGATTCGCGAGGAGATCGTCAAGGGGCGCCTGCTGATCGACGTCAAAGGTTCACGAGTTGGGCAGATCAACGGACTGACGGTCTACAGCTCCGGCATCGTGTCCTTCGGTAAGCCATCGCGCATCACGGCAACCGTCAGCGCCGGCAACGCCGGCATTATCAACATCGAGCGTGAAGTGCAGATGAGCGGTCCGATCCACTCAAAGGGCGTTTACATCCTTTCGGGCCTGCTGCGCTCGCTCTTTTCCCGTTCACAGCCCATTTCCTTCACCGCCAGTGTGGCCTTCGAACAGTCGTATGGCGGCGTTGACGGAGACAGCGCGTCGGCCGCCGAAATGATCGCCCTCCTGAGTGCGATCGCCAACATCCCCGTGCGCCAGGACATCGCCGTTACCGGCTCCATCAACCAGAAGGGCGACATCCAGCCCGTGGGCGGCATCAACGAAAAGATCACCGGTTTTTTCGAGGTCTGTCGCGACAAGGGGCTCACCGGCACACAAGGTGTTATCCTGCCGAAGCAGAACGTGCATGACCTCATGCTACCGCAGGAGATCATCGACGCCGTCAAGGCCGGTACATTCGCCATTTACTCCGTCGAGCGTCTTGAGCAGGCGATTGAACTCCTCATGAACGCCCCCGCAGGACGTCGCCGCACCGACGGTTCATTCCCCCCCGAGAGCGTCTACGCCAAGGTGCAGACAAACCTGAGCGTTCTGCACGCCGCAAGTAAGAGTGCGCCTTCGCCGTAGGGGCGCGTCACATTTTGCGTGAAAAAGGTACAGTGAACAGGAAAGGAGTTCACTATGTCAATCAACAAGCTGCGTGTGTACGCACTTTCAGAGACTCTAT
>DNLG01000063.1:8076-8300 GCA_003488525.1 Bacteroidota bacterium
TCAAGAAACGCGCAACTGCATACGTCGCGCAGCCGTACGCGAATTACTTGACCAGAATGTCAAATCCGAGATCGAGCGTCTGTGCTACCATATCAATCGTGCACTCGTTAAGCTCGCCTATGTTCAGATGACTTCTGATGAAACGTACAAGGGACCTTTTCGCGAGACACTCACAAGCCGCTGGCGGCGACTGAACAACAAGCACGACGATGAATGAGCATGCG
>DNLG01000019.1:0-1556 GCA_003488525.1 Bacteroidota bacterium
GACCAGACCCAGCGTCTCGCCGGGTTTGACGTTGAAGGTGATATCATCGACGGCTTTGACTACGCCGCTGGTGCGGCCAAAAAAACCGGACTTGATCGGAAAGTGAACCTCAAGATTCTTGACATCGAGCAAGGGGGCTTCTGCGGCAAGCCGCGCATTGCGCTGAGTTATCTCGGTTGCAGAAAACGACACTTCGTCGATGCGCTCGTCCACAGACTCGCGAGTACGGGCAGTGATCTCACCACTCTCAGACTCTTCCATGAAATCCCGCACCGTGGGCAGGATCTTGAGCTTACGGTCCAATCGCGGACGGCACGCAAGGAGCCCCTTGGTATATGGGTGCTGAGGGTTCTCAAAGATCTGCAGAACAGGCCCCTGCTCCACGATGCGCCCTTTGTACATCACGATCACATCATCGGCGATCTCGGCGATCACGCCCAGGTCGTGCGTGATGAACATCATGGCCATGTTATGCTCGCGCTGCAGCTGTCGCATGAGATCAAGGATCGTTGCCTGCACCGTTACGTCGAGCGCTGTGGTTGGCTCATCGGCGATCAGCAGATCCGGATTGCACGACATCGCCATAGCGATCATCACGCGCTGCTTCTGTCCACCCGAGAGCTGGTGCGGGTACGACGTCATCATCTGTTCCGGACGCGGCAGCTTGACCTCGTTGAGGAGCTGAAGAGTGCGGGTACGGGCTTCTTCGACCGATACCTTCTGATGCAACTTGATGGCCTCAATGATCTGGTCGCCACAAGTGAACACCGGATTGAGCGAGGTCATCGGCTCCTGAAAGATCATCGCCAGGCGATTGCCGCGATAGGAGCGCATCTGCTCTTCGGAGATCTTCAGAAGATCCGTCGTCGTTCCGTCGGCTTCGTGGAAGATGATCTCACCGCCCGTGATCCGTCCAGGGGGCGACGGTATCAGCCGCATGGCGCTGAGACTCGTCACGGACTTCCCCGAGCCGGACTCGCCCACAATACCCAGGGTGCGACCCTTGTGCACGGTAAAAGAGACATTGTTCACGGCCTTGACGTCGTAGACGTCCGACCGGAACTCCGTAACGAGGTTTCGGACTTCAAGCAACGGTTGCATAGGCGTCAAAGATACCCAACTGGCTGGCCTCAACCGCGCTCTGAGAGTGAATCCCGGCGAGGCCGAAATGAGCTTTATGAGCGCATGCTCACCACCAACCGGCGGGCATTCCAGCGCAGGTAGAGCGTAGAAAAACTCCGTCCGGCAGCCATGGACAGTGCTGCTGCGAGGGCACCATTCAGGTCCGTGAGCCCAACCAGCAGAATCATTGTTCCTGCAATGCCCCCTACCTCCATCATGGTCGAGATGGTCACCTTCACGTTCTGTCGGGCTGTGATGAGGGCCGATCGGTACAGCGAGTAGGCCACGGCAATGAACGGCAGACTCATCAGCACGTAGGTTGGCACGCGGGCAAACTCGGCCAGGTCCGGACGCAGACCGTAGATGTGGACGTAGATCATCGTCAAAAGGGGCGTCGTGGCGATCAAGGCAAGAACTGCCGTCGTGACGATCAC
>DNLG01000019.1:1775-2732 GCA_003488525.1 Bacteroidota bacterium
TCCTGATAGGAAAAGCCGAAGCTGCGGAAGATGAAGACCAGCGAATCCACCACCGGCAGCACGGCCAGCGAGGTCAGCGTCAGCGGCGCCCGACCCATGAAGAATGTCAGCATGGGCGTTACCACAAAACCGATAAGTGATGTCAGAGCAAGGGGCATCCAGAACTGCCGGATGTCGTCATTGGTAAGCACAACATCGCTATCAGGCATCTCCTCGTAGGTCTTCAGAACGTCACGACACATAATGCGTGTTGCGATAGCCTCGCAGATCACGCCGACGGTAAGTCCGGCTGCGCCGATCACCACACCATTGAGACCACTGTACGCCACGAGCATCCATGCCGCGCCCATCATCGTCAGCAGGCGCACCACCGTGCCGTATGCTACCAGGCGCGTGTTGCCGTTACGGATCATCAGTCCCTGATAGAACCGACGGTAGCCGATGGCCGCCGGCCAGGGGATCAGCACAATGAGTGCATCACGCATCAGGGCGCTTACCTCTTTCGGTAGCTGAAGAATACCGTTGGCCACAACATCATACACCCACGGAAGGGTCACAACGACCATGCCGATCGTAACGGCGATGTTGACGCGACGCGTAAAGCGTCGCAGCGTGTGCATTGAGCGCCGGTCGCGGGCAAGCGCCACGGACGTACTCAGCAGCTGGATCACCGGCGACTCGATGAGCATCGCCAGGGCGAGGGCTACACCATACGCCGCAAGGTTCACCTCGGCATTGGTCATGCGGGCGATCACCGACGTCAGAATCGGCCCCTCGATGGCCATCATCAGCCATGTGAGACTTAAGGGAACCCAGAATTTGACTACGTCGCGTGTGGTAAGCATCATGCAAATTTGCGCCATGGACTTCTACGACCGTCAACCGGCACCGAAAGCGTTGATCTACCTCCTGATTGGAGTCATGATCTTACAGGTCGGAGTCACGCTCGGCATCAGC
>DNLG01000027.1:0-954 GCA_003488525.1 Bacteroidota bacterium
CTCTGTCATCAGCTTGGCAACGTGCTTGAAGCCGTCGGGTGTTTCGAACACCTTGATCTTGTTCTTTGCGCAGTACTCTCTCACCATCGTGTTAAGCGAAACTGTCTTGACGACGGCCCCGCGGCGCTTCTTGTGCTCGTACAGGTACTTCATCAGCAGCATGAAGATCCGGTGTGGATCAACAAATGCACCGGTGTGATCCATCGCCCCAACGCGATCAGCATCGCCGTCGGTGGCAAGCCCCATATCGACCTTGCGCTTGCGAACCGCTTTGGAAAGGGGCTCCAGGCATTCCGCGATCGGTTCGGGATGGTCAACCTCACCAAACGATGGGTTGTACTCACCATGGATCTCATACACTCCGTCAAACAGACGGTGCATGAAGTCGATGCCGGCCCCGTGCATCGGGTCATAGACGAACTTCACGCCACTCTTGCGGATCGCTTCAAAATCGATCTTCTTCTTCAGATCGGCGATGTAGGCTTCCTTGGCGTCGAACAGGCGGATCTTCTTTGCCTTGATATAGGCTTCGAGCGACTCGATCTTCATCGTGGGAGCGACGCCCTTGAGTTTGGCAAGCTCCTTTTCGACTTCGGCGATCTGCTCCGGCAGGGCGGGTCCGCCAAACGACCCCTTGAGCTTAAAACCGCTGTACTGCGCCGGATTATGCGAGGCCGTGATGACCACGCCAAGATCGGCCTTCTTCTTCTTCGTGTGGAACGACACCTGTGGCGTGCTGGAGATGGTGTCGGTCAGATGCACCACAATGCCATGTGCAGCCAGCACACGCGACGTCTCGATGGCAAACTCACGCGAGAGGAACCGCGTGTCATGCCCCACGACGACAGAAGCCCCTTCCTTCTTGTGCTTCCTGACGTATCTGGCCGTTGCATGCGCAACCAGCGCAAGGTTGTCGAACGTAAAATCGCGGGCAATAAGGCCACGCCATCCATC
>DNLG01000027.1:1241-5735 GCA_003488525.1 Bacteroidota bacterium
ATGACAAGGATTAGGAGTTTGATCGTTTGGCAAGAATGATCGAACGTAGCAGTTTCTGCAGCTGCAGAGAAAGGCTGTGGATCTCCTCGAGTTCGCAGGGCTTGGCGATTGAGGGCTCGTCCATCAGCAGACCGATCCAAAAGTGGTACTCGGCCAGCTCCTTTTCGGCGATTTTCAGTTTGTGTACGAAGTCCTTTGTGGACTCGGCGAACTGGGACTCTCTAATGTTGGCCGCAACTGATGTTGCTGCTCGATAGAGTTGCACGAGCGGACTCCGATCTATTGCAATCGAGGTTTGCCTCTTGATGCAGAATTGTCGCACTCGCCGTGCAAACGTAACCGAGAGATTCTGCACATGCCGGTCCGGTCGCGCATTGTAGTGGGGGTCGTATGGGTTCATACCCCACTACGTGCAATTGTCACGATAAACGTGACGCACCCCCCCGTACTTCCTGTAATTCTCGTACTTCCGTACTTCTTGTAATTCAAGTACTTCCGTACTTCTTGTAATTCGTGTACTTCCCGTACTTCTTGTAATTCGTGTACTTCTTGTACTTCATGTACTCACGAAATCGCCATCGCTCCCGCATATTCTGCGGCATCACCCAGGATCTGTTCGATGCGAAGAAGCTGGTTGTACTTCGCAACTCGGTCTGTGCGGCAGGGGGCTCCTGTCTTGATCTGGCCGGCGCCGAGGGCAACGGCGATATCGGCAATAGTCGCGTCTTCCGTCTCGCCTGAGCGGTGTGACAGCACGGCGGAGTATCCGAATCGCTGGGCAAGAGCTACCGCATCAAATGTTTCGGTGAGAGTGCCGATCTGGTTGACCTTTACGAGGATGGAATTGGCAACACCCTCGGCGATTCCTTTTGTAAGGAAGTTGACGTTCGTCACAAACAGATCGTCGCCCACGAGCTGCACCTGATCGCCGACGGCTTCCGTCAGCATTTTCCAACCCTCCCAGTCGTTCTCGCCCATTCCGTCTTCGATAGAAACGATCGGGTAGTTTTCGACGAGTTTGGCATACCACTGGACCATCTGATCTGCCGACTTCTGTTCCTGTGTGCTCTTGTACATCAGGTACTTGCCATCCTTCACCATTTCGCTGGCGGCAACATCAAGTGCAAGCACGATGTCATCTCCGGCCGAATATCCTGCCTTGGCGATAGCTTCGAGGATCACGTCCAACGCCTGCTCATTCGATGCCAGGGAGGGGGCGAATCCGCCTTCGTCGCCGATGGATGTGCTTAGCCCCTTAGCCTTCAACACGCCTTTGAGCGCATGGTAGGTCTCGGTACCTATGCGCAGCGCTTCGGAAAACGATGCTGCCTTCACAGGCATGATCATGAACTCCTGAATGTCGACGTTGTTATCCGCATGACGTCCGCCATTGAGGATGTTCATCATCGGCGTCGGCAGGAGCGTTGCACGCACACCACCGAGGTACTGAAAGAGCGGCAACCCATGAAAATCAGCCGCTGCCTTGGCAACGGCCATCGATGCGCCGAGCATCGCATTAGCACCCAGGGCCGACTTGTTATCCGTACCATCGAGTGCGATCAGAATGCTGTCGATCTGACGCTGGTCGCCGGCATCCATGCCGATGAGCGCCTCTGCGATCGGACCATCGACATTCTCCACGGCCTTTGTTACGCCCTTGCCAAGGTAGCGCGAGGCATCACCATCACGCAGCTCTACGGCCTCGTGCTCACCGGTGCTCGCACCCGAAGGCACGGCGGCCCGACCAAAGGATCCATCTTCGAGGATCACATCAACTTCAACTGTTGGGTTTCCGCGTGAATCAAGAATCTCGCGGGCAAAGACGTCGGTGATTGTGGACATGAGCTTTCGCAATTACGTACTTCCGTACTTGAGAGTATCAAACTTCAACCCATCAATGTGTTTGGCGAGTTGAATGTCGAGAATCGTTAGGCCACCTTGGTCGTGGGTACTGAGGGTGAAGCGCACTTTGTTCCATCCGAACACGAGGATGTCCGGGTGGTGATCCATGCGTTCAGCGATCACGGCAACGGCATTGACAAGACCGATGGCGGCAGCGAAGTCAGATGTTGGTATCTCACGAACGAGTGTGGCGCCGTCGAGGCGCCACAGTGGAATGTCCGCGAGATGATCGTTGAGCTCTTGTTCGCCGAGTAGTGTTGGACGCGGCATAGCTGTATCGATCAGTTGAGTTGAGCGTTGAGCTTTTCGGTGATGTAGGCCTTCGGTACGGCGCCGACGATCGTGTCGACAACCTTACCGCCCTTGAAGATCAGCAGCGCCGGAATTGAGCGGATGCCAAACTCCATGGCTGTGCGTGGGTTATTATCGACATCGACCTTGGCGATCGTCGCCTTGCCTGAATACTCCAGTGCGAGCTCGTCAACGATCGGAGCGATCGCGCGGCAAGGTCCGCACCATGCGGCCCAGAAATCTACGAGGACAACGCGACCCGAGTTGATCTCGGCGTGGAATGACTCATCTGTGAGATGCGTGGCGTGTGCCATGGTAACCAGATCCTTGAACGAAGTGAAGATTGAAGTGCGCAAAGTTACGGACTCGTAACGTCATCCTGCCATGGCCTCGATGAGCATCGCAACGGTCTGGGTAGCCCCCTTCAGATCCTCAAGACTACCAGAGTTGTCGATGACGAAGTCGGCCAGGCCACGCTTCTCCTCCATGGGGATCTGCTCGGCCATTCGGCGTTCTACGTCCTGCCGGGTGAGTTTAGAGCGCTCTATGACGCGCTCGACGCAGGCGTCGTGTGGCGCGTCGACCACGATGATGTAGTCGAAGCCCTCTTCAAGGTCGATCTCATAGATGAGCGCGCTTTCTATCGCTACGATCCGGGTTCCCCTCTCCTCCTCCTGCTGAATTGCCGTCATGTGCGCCTCCAGAACCCGTGGGTGGACGATCCCGTTGAGCGTGGCCAGACGCTGACCGCACTCAGGGTCGGGGCCGAACACCAGCGTCGAGAGCAAGGGGGCGTTCACGCCATTCGGGGTCAGAACCTGCTCCCCGAACGCCTCGGACAGCTCCCGGCGCACGTCCGAATCTGCTGCCATGATGGCCTTCGCCGTCTCATCGGAAGCATAGACGGTCCAGCCCCTTTCCTTCAAAAGCTGGGTTACCGTCGACTTTCCGGTGCCAATTCCGCCCGTTATTCCGATAAGTACCATGAGGCAAAGCTACTGTATTCCCCATTCTTCATATATTTGCGGCTCTGAATTTCAGAATGCACCGTTCGTCTAGGGGTTAGGACACCGCTCTTTCACAGCGGTAACACGGGTTCAATTCCCGTACGGTGTACAATCACAGCGCTGATGCGCTGTTTACATGGCATAAACGTTGAGGCTCTCATGAAAGAGCACGCCGACATACGTTGGATGCAGAGGTTTGCCAACCTTGTGCAAGTAAATGCCCTCCTCGAAGAAGTCGTTGCAGACGGGATCTGCAGGACTCAACCAGCTCGAGAAGGAAGGTCTCACTCAACGGTTTGAGTTTACGTTTTAGCTGGCGTGGAAGACGCTGAAAGATTACCTCGAAGAAAGCGGGGTTCAGCTCACGATTTCGACACCACGTGAAGTCATTAGAGTGGCTTTTGCCTCCGGTATACTCGCCGATGGAACGAAGTGGCTCGAAATGCTGGAGCATCGCAATCTCCTCTCGCACACATATGACGTGAAAAGATTTGATGAAGCTGTGCACGCCATTGAATCCGAGTACTCATCGCTTATCCGCGATGTGATCGCTTTCTTTTCAGCCAGAATCCTCGAATGAGCCTACTCGGTCTGACCATCCACGAGCTCGACGCTATTCGTTCGGTAATCGCACGGCACCACAACGTGCAACGGGCGATCGTTTACGGTTCGCGAGCCAAGGGTACATATCGGCACAACTCTGATGTAGACATTGCCGTCGATGGTGACGTCTCTCCCTTGCAAGCGCAGTTCATTGCCGGTGATCTCGCTGAACTACCTCTTCCCTATCAGTTCGACGTCGTATCTCTACGTTCTATCACCAACCATGCTCTGCGTGAGCATATCCAGCGCGTAGGCGTGGTGGTCATGTAACGGCGGTCTTGCACGTACCGCACCACGACGAGCGTCGAAGAGATTACGATGTTCGTTGTAGGCTACTTGATAAACTCAACGTAGTCGACCTCGAGCCAGAAGGGGCCTTCCTTCTTTTCGGTGGTGATGATCCCGAGTCGTACGATGTTCTTCAAGCTGGCGGGATCGAGCTTCGCTCCAGTAGGCTCGCCGATCTGATACTCCTTGAAGTCCTTGAAGTAGATCGTGCTCTCGCTCCACGCATTGTCCTTTGTAGGGGGCAGATCTCCCTTGAAGTTGGGCTGTGTCCAGTTACGGCTATCCTCCAGCGTAAAGGCAAACCGCTGGTTAGCCGAGCGATACCGAATCTTCAGCCCCTTATACTCGGACAGATCGACACCTTTGAATCTTGTCTTTACGGATGAAAAGCCGCCATAGTTCT
>DNLG01000027.1:5915-7654 GCA_003488525.1 Bacteroidota bacterium
AAGAGAGATATCACCGGACAGAACCAAAGACGTCTCCGTGTATTCGAGTTTCGATCGAGTGATGCCGCCCATGACGTTGTCGGAGATCATCACCCAGTCCTTCGTCTGATCAGGGGTGCTGCCGAAGTCGATCCGGAGCTCTTGTGCATTCGAACAGATGATCGTAGAAATCAACATCAGCAGCAGGAAGGTCTTCATAGAGAGGTGATTCGTGTGACAACGGCATTATCAGAGGTTGTGATAACGTTGTCGACCGTCGAATCGTTTCCGGCTCACTACGTGCCAACGGAACACCGACACGTGGCTAATCTTGATTGGCTCATTCACCCCAGCGTGTAGCACATGAACCTACTACATGCCATATGTTTTCTTGACAATCTTGAAGAAGATTGAATCAGTCACGAGCTTTCGAAGACGCAGGATCATCGGGGCAGGTTTACCTGCAGGATAGCGCAGTCTCTTACTCCCATCAGTAGCGGCGGCAAACACAGCATCGGCTACGAACTGTGGGCTCACGGCATCTTTCAAGGCAGCGTCGGAGGCAGCCGTGAACTTGCTGACATATTCGTTGTACTCTGACGTGTGTGTGGGCATCACCATTTCCAGACTACTTCCTGCGAAGTTTGTCTGGATAAGACCTGGTTCAATGAGCTTTATGCGGACGTTGAACTGTTCGAGTTCATAGTGAAGTGATTCGGAAAAACCCTCCACGGCCCATTTCGTGGCATGATAAGGGGCGTACAGAGGAAACGTAATCCTTCCTCCCATACTGGAAATCTGAATGATCGTTCCGCTGCGTCGTGGTCTCATATGTTCAATGGCATGACGCGTTAC
This sequence comes from Bacteroidota bacterium, assembly GCA_003488525.1. GTDB lineage: Bacteria > Bacteroidota > Ignavibacteria > Kapaibacteriales > Kapaibacteriaceae > UBA10438. The sequence goes on from DNLG01000027.1 coordinate 6,750, forward strand.
GCGCATCAACCCAAGAACGTTTGTGTCAAACTGACGTCGCAGTGACTCCTCTGAGATCGCTTCGAAAACGCCAGAAAGTCCATAGCCGGCGTTGTTCACGACGACGTCGATGGAACCAAGCTCCTGAATGGCGGAATCAAACGCCGTCTTCACCGATTCAGCATCGGTAACATCCAGCGGGTACACAAAGATGTTGTCGATGTTCTTCAGATCATCTCCATCTGCCGCACGACGAACCGTAGCGGCAACCTTCCACCCTTGTTTTGCAAAGTGCAGGGCAGTTACTCGCCCTATACCGCCTCCTGCTCCTGTTATCAAGACAACTTTGCGGTTCATCGATGTTTCTCCGATCGAGATTGTGCAGTCACTCATTGATTTCCAAGCAAACTATCTGGATATTGCATTGGTATCAACAATAGAGTATAGTCTATGGTTGATGAATAGTTATCCACACAAGCCCCTTGCCATGCTCATCAATGAACTCGCTAAACGCACCGGTTTATCAGTGCACACGATTCGCTTCTATGAACGTTATGGCTTCGTCAAAGGCACGCGCAATCAAAGCTCCCGCAACAATTACTTCCATTACGACGAGGAAGCAGTTCAGCGATTAGAGCTAGTGGTCGATGCCAAGAGTGTCGGGTTCACTCTGCAGGAGATCGCCGAGATCATTGATGCGTGGTATGGTAACGTCTATACCAAGACACAGAAGCTGCGGATTCTCGCGGATAAGATCGTCGTTCTGGATACGCGTATCAAGGAATTACGCGACATGAAGCGTCAGATCCAGCAGTGCATGACGGAGCTGTAGTCCGTAAAGCAAACGGGCGATTCACCCAAGGTGAACCGCCCGTCTGTAGCGACTGATGATAGCGTAAGGGGGCTTGCGCTTAGCGTGTGATCGA
>DNLG01000027.1:7873-9102 GCA_003488525.1 Bacteroidota bacterium
ACCGGCACGGCGTGTGTACCGCTGACGAGATTACGCATGGCCGTTTCGGCGACAAGTGTACCCGAGACGTCAAAGACGCGGATCGATACCGAACCTTCTACAGGCATGGTGAAGCGCGCCATGGCGTCAGCCGAAGCAGGGTTTGGAACAATCGATGCGTCTGGCAGCTCAGGAAGCTCATTGACACTGGTCGTGGCCTGTGTGAGTGGCACGACATTGTTGCCAACGAGAGCATAGAGTCCGAACGCAGGCCCATTGAGGTTAGCCGCTGGATTCAGGAATCCGCTCGCAAACACGACCGTGCTCTGCCCCTTAAGGGCAATGCCCGGAACGTTGTACGATACTAGCGTTGCACCACCGGCGGGAGCAACATCAACGACGTAATCAGCGGCTGGCACGGAGATGTATTCCGAGGTCTTTCCATAGGCAAGCGCCGAAACGATGTTGTTGCCTGCTACTCGGACGTCAACAGCTGGTGCATCGGTAACACCGTGGAATACGACGAAATCGATGTTGTTCTCTGACGAAGCCTTGGTCCGGACATTCGTGATTGGATAGATCGTGAATCCAATTGAAGAACCTGAAGGATTAGCAGCAAAGCCCTGCTGGATAACTCCATTGGCAAAGACGACATAGTTGCCAGCTGGGAGTGCAACGTTGAAGTTCTTCAGTGTATCTGCTGCCGACGTGCTTGTTCCCGGTGCGACACCGATGGCATAGGTTTTGCCAGGCTCAAGTTCGAGAACAGACGTTGCGGAACGGAATGCGAAGTCGTCAACCGTTAGCGCGCCATCGACGTACACGTCAACCTTCGCTGCAGCAGGATCTGCGGCATTATGCACGATCTGTACACGTGCCTTTTCTACCGCAGGTGCGGCTGGAAGCGGGAGGAACGCACCGCCATCGCTGGTGACGGCAAAGAGTCCAAAGGCAGCACCGTTCTTGTTGGCAGCAGGATTCAGAAATCCCGAAGCAAGCACTGTGATCGCCTGTCCTCCAAGCTTCGTTACGTCCGCTGTAAAGCGTGCAATCGGCTGCGCTCCGGTAGGAGCAACGCCGATCACGTACGAGGCGGCTGGAACCGTGATGTAGTCCGAAGAAACGCCATAGCCAACCTTGGACAGCAGCTTGTTGTTACCGGCATAAATGTCGACCTCACCAACGTCGGTCACGCCGTGGAACACTTTAATGTCCACTGTCGACGCACCATCACCCTTAGTACGGGCCTT